>JALHOR010000082.1 GCA_022842885.1 Anaerolineae bacterium | reverse complement strand
AACCAGCAAATACGCGCCTTAGCGTTTTCCACTTTGTGGAGGCACCATAAATAAAGTCAATATTATCTGGTAAACTCAATTGCATATTCTGTGCAGGAAGACGTATTTTTTCATCTGCTGCCATAACATAAGCATCCATCATTTTGCGATGAATATCATAAAATGCGAGTTTCGTCCAACTCAAATCAAATGGCATGGTATATTTCAACCATGTTAATACGGTATCCATATCTTTTGGCGATACCTGTTCCAATTGGCTTTTTAGTTGTTTTAAATCCCCGTTATGAAACCTCGTGATGTTCATTGAACACTTATTTGACTGCGGATCGTGGATAAAAAGGAGATTGGAAATTTCGTCCCATCGTGCCGTATGTGTTCCGCCATCCAACGATAATCCGTTCTCATTGATAACAATCGCCCCATAGATTTTCTCAGAGATTGAAAATGAATGCAGAGGTTCGTCCAACCATGACACCAATCGCTGATTTCTGTCTTTCACGGGGTCAGCTTGAAAAATTAGCCGTATTTGGCGTTTCCACTGAATAAAATCCCCATCCCGTAAAAAATGCTCTGATGAGGCAGACATGCCATTGATAGTCACATGCTGCTGTGCTTTCTCATTGATAAGCAGCCGACTTGTGTTGCTGTATCGTTCCACTGTCATCACATGAGGGATGATTTCCTGTTGTGAATTTTCATATAACCAGAAAGATATACTATTTAATATATTACCTATTAATACACTGTCTGAATCATGAAGCATCAGCAGGCGCGGTGGATAACTTCCGGGAAGAACCGGCTTATATTCAACATTGAATATTTTGATGGTGTTGGAAGATTTTAAATATTTCATTTTTGTATGCTTCATGTTGTTGTTTTAGCATTATAGTATAAATGGCAATCACAATCCCCTTTTGTATTGGGAATTTTGCAAATCAAATAAAATGTTTGCTTTCTTACGGTGGAAAGGCGGTTCGCATGTACCGTATTCGTGATTGGCTTTATATCGGCAAATACGCCCAAACCCGCGTGCGCGAAGTTCTTGATAACAATGGCATCACTGCCATGCTGCAATTGGCAGCACCTATTGGCTATGATGACATCCCCATGCTGTTTATCCCGATGCAAGATGGCGCTCCATTAATCCTTGACCAGTTAGAATCCAGCCTCACCTTCATCCGCGAACATAAAGCCGCTGGACATTGTATTTTGGTGGCATGTGGCGCCGGCGTGAGTCGGTCGGTGTTGGTCTCGATGGCAGCGTTGATGGAACATGAAGGATTGGCGTTATTTGATGCGTATCGGGCGATTTATGCCGAACATCCGAGTGCCAAACCTAGCCCCGATTTGGTGTTGGAATTGGCGCATTTTTGCGGGCTGAACATAGACTTGTTGGATGTGTGGGATGCTTTAAAAGCGGTTCAATTTGGTGAATAACACTCATGTCATTAATTGAAACACCCGCAGGTGTTTAGCCTGCGGGTGCGGTCTGTGCCGAACCTAAAGTTCGGTGGAGCTACCCGCATAATAGCCGGATACGCTCACGGAAGGTGAAACGTCAGCCTAGTGGGTAGCCCCCTCAAAATGACCTGACATAATCTCAATCACCTCCTTCTCAGTTTATATTGACCCATTAAGTGTGATGAGGCACCGCGTCACCGGCACTTTTTCAGACCGTCGCCTGAGGCATGGTCATCGCCATGCGGTAGCGTCGCTACAAGATTTAGTATAACGCAATCTCCTACGCTGTCAAGCAGCAAAAATACTCTTTGTGACCTATTGAGGTCTTTCGTGGTAGTCTGTGCTGCTTATTGGTTAAAAATGAAAATTTTGTAAAAATTTTTCTGTGCGGGAACATTTGGCAATAGAGGTGCGTTTTCCCTGTGTGAATGACTATACAGCATAGGAGAAAACATCATGAAACACCTACTCATCGTTTTATTGCTCATCTTGGCGGCACTGCCAACCCTAGCACAAGACCCCACCACGCCGCAAACACCAGAAACGCTGCCTGTGGCAGATGCGCCGCTGCACGCTGACCGCGCTTGGGCAGTGGTAGATAGCGTGGAATTGACCGAATTTGATGGCAAAATTGCTATACGCATTCGCGGTTCTTTAGCGGATGGCTGTGAGCGCCCAGTTATCACGACGATTGAACGCCAAGGGGCGCTGCTCTTTGTGGATGTGTATCAGGCAGCCTTGCCAGCAGATACCATTTGCCCGATGATTCTGTTGTTTTTAGACCAAGTGCATATTCTGCCGGAACTGCTGGTGCAAGATGAAAATGGCATTTTCCCGCTTTTTCTCGTGGTCAACAGCCAGCATTTTCATATCGCGGGCAACCAATTTGATGAAGGCGCTGCTGAACCGGAAAGCACCGATATTGTGCTGACACCGCTGACGCGCACGGGCTTGGATGCTGTGACCGATGTGGTGGTGACGGAATTGGCGACGGAAGAAGCCACTGATGGCAATGTGTATGTGACGATTCGTGGCACAATCACCAATGGTTGCAATGACCCGGTGTTGGCGCGGGTGATTGAATATTCGGCGGATGAAACCGATGCAACGGTGTATATGTTGGATGTGTTCCGCGCTATCCGCGAACCGGAAACTTGCCCGCTGCGTGAAGCCCCTGAAGCCTTTGAGTTTTCCGTCAAGACTCCGGTCAAAGTGGGTGAAAGTGCCGAATTCCGGGCAGGGGACGTGACGCTGACCTACACGCCCGAAGCCGAATAAATAGCTATTCCTCATCACAGACAGGCGGATAAAAAATCCGCTTGTTCGATTCTTCCGTTTGGCGATGGGTGCTGCGATAAGCCATCATTATTCAGCCTCATCTGCCAGCGGATCCATGAATACTTCGGCGACAGGCATGGAAAAACCGGGCAGCACATCGCCGCCTGTCAACGTGTCGCCTTCGACTAAAATTTGAATCTCGCCATTGGCATGATACACCTCTATCACGCGCTTTTTGGGATACACCAACCAAACTAACAATGTCCCATTTGCCAAATAATATTGGGCTTTTTCGCGCATTTTCTGGATAGAATCAGTGGGCGATTGCACTTCTATCACCAATACCGGAAATTCCAGCACGCTGCCTTCTGTCACTAAAGGGCGTTTCGTCATATGAAAAGAAACATCCGGCAAACGCGAATTATACACATCATCAGCCCGGCGATGACGAACTTCTGTGCCGACCCGCCCATTTTTGTGTTGGCGGGCATAGAGGTTCAGCGATGTCATAAAATTACCTACCACCAGACCATGCTGTTCTGTCGGCATTTTTTCCGCCATTTCGCCATGAATCAGTTCTAATAATCGTTCCGCATTTTCTGCTAATGCCAAAAATGCCTCAAATTCGGCGATGGTATAAAGGCGCTCTCGGATAGTCACAAGGCAAATCTCCTGCTATTTCTCATAGCATATCACAAAATGGCTTTGGGCTTATCCCCCCTCACGCACGACCTCGACTTGAATTTCGGCTTCGGCTTGGTTGCCCACTTGGTCATAGGCAATGGCTTTAAACACCTCCAGCCCGGTGCGCTCAATCCGATATTCAAAGCCATAGGGCCAACTATCATCCACGCCGAACAACAACCCATTGTGATAAAACTCGACGCGCTGAATCGCCAGATTATCCGTGACCAGCGCCAACACGGGAATCGCTGTATCCACCGGAAAACGGAAAATTTGCCCGGCATCGCCCGCTTGGATTTGTACGATGGGCGGTTGATTATCCACCGTCACTTGCACAAAATCCGTATCACGGCTGTTGTCCGCATAGGTGACTGCCAATTGCAGCGTATAAATGCCATCGAGTCCGCTGGTATCCCACGCGCCCATGCTGCTGCCCGCGTCAAATGTGGTGAGAGGGTCGCCAATTTCAAACCATTGCGTCGGATTCAAGCCTTGCCCATACGCCAATTGGAACGATTGAATAGTTTGATTCTCGATACCACCGCGAATATCCACGATACCACCCACATAATCGTAATCTTGCGGCAAAAAGATTTCGACCGCTTTTAGTACTTCCGGGCGGCTGAGAATATCATAATTTTCCGGTGGCAGCGGCAGCCCATTACTGCGCCACCAATCCAGTGCCACCGCTGGCGGGATGAAATACACATTTTCGACCACCAGATTCGGCGGCGTGTTCGTAGTTGCCCGCTGTCCGGTTTGGCTGTTGACCTTGACACTTTGCCAATAAGTATCGGTCAGGAACGGGGGGACTTCGCGCAAGAAAAGCTCGCGGCGGGTGGGGCATTGGCTCTCTTGTGGCGGCGTCATACCCGATTTTTCACACACGATATATTCAGCAATATCTGCCGGACGTTCCCATTCGGCGGTGGGCAGTGCGTCGCGGATATGGGCGTATTGCATGAGCGCATTCCAAATGGGCGCAGACCCCTGAAAATTCAACGCATCCAATGCCAGTGGTGCATCATCATTGCGCCCCACATGCACGCCGACAATCAACTGCGGCGTATAACCAATTGTCCAGCTATCAACATTATCCGCCGTGCTGCCATTATTGACGGCGGCAGTTCGCCCAATCGTCAATATGCTGTCATCCACATTGAGCAAGGCGCGGCGTTTGGGGCTGTCCGCCAGAATGTCGTTAATCAGATACGCGATGTTATTCTGCAAAATCGGCGTGCGGCTGAGGGCGCGTTCTGTGTCGGTGTATTCCCATAACACGTTGCCTTCAGCATCTTCAATTTTGAGAATCGCCACCGGATTGCGTGTGCGGAAATTACGAGCAACCGGAGCAACATCAATGCCCGGCATGTAGCCACCTGTGCCAAAAACTGAATAGGCATAGGTCATATCCAATACCGACACTGCGCCGCCGCGTTCCAGAATAGATAAATCCACGATATTTTCATCCATGCTGTTCAGACCAAGGCGATGCGCCACCGATAAAATACGGTTTATACCTTGCGTATCAGCGACGATGACTGCCGGGGGACGCAGCCCCGCCGCAAACGCATCGCGCAAATTGAGGGGTCCCCGGAACAGCCCATCGGGGTTCGCAGGCGTATAAATCAATCCTTCGGCAGGACCTGGGAATGGTTGGGGAATATCCAGCAGCATAGTGGCAGGCGTAAAATCGCCGGAAAGAAATCCTTGCGTATATACAAACGGATATAACATCGCGCCTGGTTGGTGCTGCACGGCTGTGACCGCCCCAAGCAGCGCCCGAATTTCGCCTGATGCCACATCCAGCATCAAAATCGCGCCGGTATCCGGCAGTCCCACAGCATTAATGCCGCTTATGGCGGGCAAATACGCCACTGCCGCGCACGGGTCGCCGTTTTGTGCCGGAATCGTTGTGGGATTTTCGCCGCGTAATTGTGCCAAATGAGCGCGTAACAAACACTCTGCCTGATAATATAAATCCACATCCAGCGTCGTCGTGATGCGTAATCCCCCGCGGGAGATGAGTCGCGCCCCATCCAAACCGCGGTCAGCCAAAATATCTTCGGCTTGCTGGCGGGCAAATAAAGCAAATTCGGGCGCTAGGCGCGGCGGTTGCACTAAATCGGTGCGTAACGGCGTATACCGCGCAATAGCAGCATCAAACTCCGGCTTGCTAATGGCGCCCAAACCGTGCATCTGACGCAGCAAATCACTCTGGCGTCCGCGTGCGGCAGTCTCATTATCAAAGGGGTTATAAATTGGCGCAGGCGGAATGGCTGCCAAGAACGCAGCCTCATCATAGGTCAATGTGGCAGCAGGCTTGCCCAAATACACTTGGGCGGCGGCTTCAATGCCATACGCATCATGCCCATAATAGGCAGTATTCAGATACCACTCTAAGACTTGTGGCGGCGTATACAGCCGATTCACTTCTGCCGTAAGGACGATGTGCAGCAGCATCTCATCCAAATCGCTGCGGCGGGCGTAGGGCATTAAAATACGGTCTACCAAACGTCCGGTCATCGAAGTATCGCGGGGGGCAGGATTGCCGAGCATATACTGCCCCAAACGATTTAAAGTGCCGGCAGCATCAAATTGGGTGACTTCCAAATAATTGACATCTTCCATGTGCAACGTCGCTAGGATGGCAGATGGCGGCAATGCTTCATACGGAATCCAAGTGCGCCTATCGCCAAGTGGGTCTTGCACGCTGTATAACAAGGTTTGACCAGCGCGGTCAAGCAGGGTCGTGGGTCCGATAATGGGGTCAAGATAGGTGGTGGTATCAATGGTTGGCAGCGTTTGCACGGCTGTCCAATAGACCCAGCCCAATTGTCCTAACAGCACTCCGGCGGGAATAATCACAGCTAACAGCAAAATGATTGCCACCAAGATAAGCCATGACCGTTTGCGCGTGCGGTCTATATAGCGGCGTTCTTTGCGATTCCGGCGGCGGCGAACAATATGGGCAATGGTCGGCATTCCAGCGTCCTAGCGACTATTTCAGCATCCTAGATAGTCAGCATGGTAGCATCGAATATCAGATTTGGCGAATGGTCAGCCTGTCCTGTTGCCGGTCTTTTTTCGCGGGAATGGGTCAGAAGTATTACGTACAAACTGTATGAATTTCAAAATGTATTGAGAAATTAACGGAAATAACTTTGACAAAATATTACGTAGTGTGTATATTCATTACAAACCGCACGATTTCCGTTATGTTGTGGATGCAAGGAGTAATGCCTCTTATGAAAAAGTCAAAAGTATTAGTGGTTGAAGATGATCCCAAAGTATCAACCGTGATGGTGGAATTTCTGGGACGTGTTGGGTATGACGTGACCTTATTTGAAGACGGTCCCGACGCGCTAGAACATGTTCGCCAGCGGGGATTACCGCACATCGCTCTACTCGACCTCATTTTACCAAGTATGCATGGGTTTGAAGTTGCCAGCAAACTGAAAGCGATGGCAGATGTTCCCATCATCTTTGTCAGCGGCGAAGGCGATATTGATACAATTGTTCAAGGGCTTAAAAAATATGCCGAAGATTTTATTGTGAAGCCCTTTGAACTGCGCGAACTAGAGGCACGCATGGAAGTGGTTTTATCGCGGATGCCCAGTTTAGATTACGCCAGCGAACCTGTGGTCAATATTGATGACAACTTGGAAATTGATTTCGCCCACAATCGGTTGGTGCTGAACAAAAAGAATATTGGTCTCACGCCGACAGAATCGATTTTGCTGCATGTGTTACTTCGTAATGCCGGGCGCGTCGTGGAAAATCGGATGCTGATTGCACGGGTGTGGCCCACCGAAACCGTGTTTGAAGATACCTTGCGGGTGCATATGCACCGCTTACGCCGCAAGCTAGAAGCTGATTCGCATCACCCGCATTATATTCGCACAGAACGCGGCGTTGGCTATATGTTCACTGTCAAGCCACCGGAATCTTTCGGGCAAGACCCTGAACCCCTCCCTAATGAATAACCACAACAGGCGGGTTTTTTATGAACCCGCCTGTTCCTCTACTCATTCAATTTATGCGGCTCAATTTAGGAATCTTTTTAGTTATCGCTGCTCCCTAAAAGCTGCGAGTTATAGCCACCCCCGCCCCCACCAGCGCCGTCGTTACGCCCGATGATTGGCAACCATGCATAGCGCACGCGATACATGATGATGATTTCTTCGTTGGGGGCAAGGTCTATGGTAAACGTGATGGTGTTACCATTGACTGAATAGTCGTGGGATGCCTCTTGAACACGCCCAGCATTGGGAAACCGCATCAGATTTTCACGGACTGCCAGCGTTACTGGCACCTCTTTATCATTGCGAACTTTAATCGCAAAGCCTTCGATAATCGCTTCATTTTCAATCACTTGGAAGAATGTTTGCGACCGTTCGCCCACAATCTCCATTTCATTCCCAATACGAAAACGAATCGGGTTGCCTAAAATAAGTGGTGTTGACCGCATGAACAGCCGATCTCCAGTGGCAGTTTGGGCATACACCCGCACTGTTCCCGGCGGCATGAGCGCCGTTTGTTCAGGTGAGGTCATCACTTCCAAATACACTTCGGAGGTTGCAATGGTAGTGAGGCTGGCTTCTTTCTGAACCGGCTGACTGATGATCATGGGGCTGGCGTTATACACATAGCGCCGTTCCACCGGCACATCCTCAAGTTCTAATACCATGATTTGGCGCGAACTGTATGCCGGAATGGTCACGCGCTGCGGTAAACGGTGCAGTGTGTAATCATACAACTGCGCCGCACTGCCGGGCATTTCTGCCGTCAGCCATTGCCCACTGACAAACTGGATTTGAACATCGGCATAGGTAATGCGGCTGCGGCCAGAGAGTGTTAGCCAACCCGTAACATCCACCGTTTGATTATCAGGCGCTAACATCACCGAATAGTTGGTGACAAAACCAAAATCTGAACTGAGATACGAAAATTCAACGCTATATGACCCCGCTGTAGCCGCCTCCACGACCCAATCTATCGTCGGTGTGAGGGTACTGTTCGCTGCAAAAGTTGTGAAAATCAGGTTATCCACCAGTAAGCCAGTCAACACGCGCACCGTGCCATCTTCCAAACGCAGCGTCACATCGTAATATGCGTTGTTTTGCCGGAAATCAAGCAGTGTTCCAGTGGCGGTTATCAGGTTTTGAGGGGTATTAGAATTGATGGTTTTTTGCACGGTTATCGTGTGATTCAGGGCATTGCTTAACATCGTAACGGCATTCAGGTCATAATGATACTGGCGTTCCAGAATTGTGACTTCGCCAGCACCGTCTATGACTTCTAAGAGCATTGCCTCTGGTGTGACGCCCGGCGGAATATTATCAAACTCAATGCGATTCAATCCGGCTTGTAATTCAACAGTGCGGCGGTCTTGGATATAGACCATCTGCTGCCCGGCAATGACCGAGAGCGTTAGCCCTTCGCGGCTCATCTCTCGCGCCACATGGATTTCATCGGCAAATACTTGTCCCCCTATGAGGCATATCGCCACCACGAAGAACACCTTCAACAACCAACGTGTACGACCCAACATAGAAAACATGTCCCCTTTGCAACAGTTAGAAAATAGTTTTTACTGCTACTTCTACCTTACACAAAAATAATGTCTGGAATTGTACGAATATGTTGCGGGGTTGTGGAAAAGTGTCAAAGAATAAAAACAGCGATGAGGGTAACTGCATCAAAATGAGGTGACAAAGGATTAGCAACTTGTTGTGGGGGCGAGATACGCCTCGCCCTGCGAACCGAATTTTTGAAATAAGGGCTATGCTTCTTGATAGACCGGAATTTCGTCTAGGCTGTAATAGACCGGGATGCCGCGTTCTTTTGCCAAACGCACATCATTATCCGCGCCTTTAGAGTCGCCACTTAAACGCAAGATGGCGTCGCACCGTTCAATCAAGCGTCCGGCGGTGGGATGCAAAATTTCATCGTAGAGCGCGTCACCCACTGTTTTACCCCCGGCAGTGTGCCAGATAGGCAGCGCCACCCATTCGCCAATCATCGGCACATGCCCGGCACGGAATATCGGCAAAGAGGCTTGTTCCAAGCGTCGTAGATTTTCCGCCATTTTCTGCGGGTCATCACCCGTGCCGCTGCGATAGGGACCCGCGATTAAGATAAGCATCCGTTTATTCTGGTGAGACATGCTGCGCCTCCTGTATCATAGATAGTCAATGTGCAGGTTTTTTCACGATGTTGCACGTTTTTTCATTATATCAGGAATTATCGTGAAAAATCAAGAATTTTCATGCAAGTTGTTTTTGTAGAAAGGGTTATCTGTGCTGAACAACCAACGCAAACAATCTATCCTGCAATTGCTCCAGCGCGATGGACAGGTTTTGACCAAACAACTCAGCGACCATTTTGGCATGTCGGAAGATTCGATACGGCGGGATTTGCGCGAAATGGCACACGAAGGCTTGTTACAGCGGGTACATGGTGGCGCTTTGCCTGCGTCACCCGCCGTCGTCAATTTTGCCGGACGGGAAGACATTCTGACTGAATCGAAAGCCATTATTGGGCGGGCTGCCGCCAATATGATTCAGGATGGGCAAGTGGTGATTCTGGATGGTGGGACAACCTGTGTGCAGGTAGCGCGACAGTTGCCACCGCATTTACGTGCTACCATCGTCACCCACAGCGCCCGCATTGCGATTGAATTGGTGGAACATGCCAGTATCGAAGTTATTTTGATTGGTGGACGCTTGTTCAAACATTCGATTGTCTCTGTAGGAGCCGTTGCCATTGAAGCGATTCGCCATATTCGTGCAGATTTGTATTTTATGGGTGTGACCGGGGTTCATGCTGAAGCGGGACTCAGCACGGGGGATTTAGAAGAGGCATATGTGAAATATGCGCTGTGTAAACAAGCCGCCGAAACCTTTGTCTTGGCATCGCAGGAAAAATTAGGCGCGGCATCCCCTTATATCATCACCTCCTTAAGCGATGTCAGCGGCTTAGTGGTGGAACAGTCCGTCCCAGACGATATTTTAACCCCATTCCGCCAATTGGATTTGACGATTATTTTGGCGTGAGAATGCCCCAGCCTATTCCCCTCCCTGTGGTATGGGGAGGGGTTAGGGGTGGGGATTAATCTTTTACCGGGGCCACACATACTCTACGGTGTAGCTCAACACAACTTCTGCACCGGGTTCAACTGTCGCCCGAAATTCGATGGTGTTGCTATTGAGTTGTTCGTAGGGCAGCGAACTAGCGAGAATTTGCCAATTGCTCCAGCGGAACAGTGTCTCCGGCACGCGAATTTCGACACTTTCATCTTCTTTGCGATTGCGTAAGCGAATTTCATAGGTCTCGCGGATGACATTGCCTGTCACAATCTGGAAGTCGGTCTGCACCCGTTCCCCGACCAAATCAAAGGCATTGCCCAAGTAAATCTGAATATCTTCGCCTTCGGGGGTATGGTCAATCGTGTTTTCGCCGATGAGCAGTGCTGCGCCATCCACATCTTCTTGGAAAACGCGCATCCGTCCGGCAGGTAAATCCGCACCGAGTCCGCTGGCTTCGTCTGTCGTAAATTCTAGGTAATTACCGACAGTGGTGATACCCGTTTGCCCATAATACTGGTCAGCGAGAATATCATAATAGCCGTAAAATGTCGGGCTGCTGTCATAGACATAGAAGGTGCGGGCAGCAATTTCTGTCCCAGAGACAAATTCGACTTGTTTGGTTTCGTTCATGCCAATCGTCACTGGGCGGCTGATTTCGTAGAGCTTGTATTCAAAGAAATCACGCTGCTGCACGTCATTTGGTGCAAATGCCTGTGCCGATGCTTCGGCAACGATGCCACCATCGAAGAATTTTTCTTCATCTTGTACGCGGTTGACATCGCCCGCAATCAATTTGACTTGAGCATCGGTATAAGCAGTGCCGCTGGTATTGTTGAGCGTCACCCACCCATTCAAATCTAGCGAGTTACTATCATTCGCCAACAGCACATTGTAATCGGCTGTCCAGTTCATGCCGCCCGTGAGATAGGTCAATTCGACTTGTTGTGCGCCTGTTTGGACGCTGTTGATGAGCCAACGCAGCGTTGGGCGCGTAATCAATCCCTCTGGCAAATCCGGGAAGCGAATATCGCGCACTTGTGCCAATGCAATAACCATAATTTCGCCGCTATCGGTGCGTAAAATGGCTTCGCCATTGCGCCCACTGAGCAATTGACCCGAAAATACCGTGCCATCATCTGCCGTAATTTGGATGGTTTCATCCAGATAACGTTCTAGCAGTGCTGAACTGTTCACCAAATCGTAAACATAATTCTGTTCGATGACGACCGTGCCTTCGGGATCCGTTAGCGATTTAAACGTGACTGAAGTTGGGTCTATGGCAGCGGCGACATCGGTAAAATTGATAATATTGCCACCTTCGGTGAGTTCCAACGTGCGGCGGTCACGGACAAGCGCCGTGCCTTGATTATAAATCGTGACGCTGACGCCATCGCTGGCGGGCGTGTCTTGGGCAAATAAACTCATGGCAGGCAGCGCCAACAGCACCACCAGCAGCAAAAAGCGTTTGAACATGGTGTTCCCCCTAACGAAAATGAATAAGATTAAAGGTCAAATTCTCTTTGGTAGGGTCGAGGCATGCCTCGACCCTACCGAAAGAATCGGATTTTGCAAAGGCTTCTACAGGTCAAATGTCAGGCTGGTGTCGTTGACTTCTACGGAATAACTGCCCGATTCAAAGGTGCCATTTAGCGGAATGGTGGCAGTGTAACCTTGAATCATCTGTGGACACATCATATCCGGCGACATATCCCGGAAAATTTCAATCTTAATCAAATTCCCAATGCGCTGTTGCATCACCTGCACGGGCAAGTTGCAACCGTCAGATTGATAGCCACTGACTTCAACATGCACTTGCATCGGGTTTGATTCCAAAACACGATATTCGATTGCTTCAATGACGTGCGGTACTTTCATGGTGTTTAGTCCTGTTGGTATAGGTTCTAATTCGGGCAAAATAACGCCTTCGGCACGGGTGACTAGGCGCGGGAATTGCTGGTCGCCCAAGTTCACCAGCGTCGAATACTGCGATGGCACATTCGTGGCAATTCCGACCTTATACGGCACTGGCACAGCCGCCGTTGGGCAAGCCGCCGGGTCTGCCAATAAGCGAAACACGCTCAAGAAAATTTGGGTATCGTAAGCATCGGTCATTTCGCGTGTCCAGCGCGTGATAATCGGGTCGGGGCAACCATCAGGAATATTGCCGCTGACTACCAGATGAATCATCGCTTCTATATCTTGATACGTAACAGCATCGGCAAGGGTATCAACTCGCACCACCGGCACGAGAGCAAGATCCGCATAGGGGGTATCTGGTGCATCGTTGGCGGGCGTTATACCAAAATATTGGTCATGGATAATCAAATATTGTGGCAGCACCGCTTTTTCGGTGGTGTCGTCTTGTGCCACCGCTTCCAATAACGGCACTCGAACTTCAAACGGCACGACAATTGCCGGGCAAATCATAGCGATAGAAATATCTTGATACACATCTACAAACAATGCCCCGCCCGATAATGTTTTGCTGATATTGACTGGCATAGTACAGCCAACAGGCAGTGTCCCGCGTATGAACACCATCGGCATAGTCGGGTCATTGACCCATTCAACACTTTCAATCACACTCATCGCCCGGAAAGTTGGCACATCTTCTTGTGCCAATACCCCCATGCTGGTGATGATAAACAACAACACCACGATGATATACCGCATTCCGTCTCCTCCTCCCAACCGATTATCAAATTGATATTACCCCTAAAACGTCCTATCGCCAGCCTATGTTCCCAAGTCATAGGTGATAAGCACATTAAAGAACTGGAGAAACACCCAATCGTTAGGGGTTAGATAGTACAACGGTCATGCTATAATCTGCGTAGTAGAAAAAAGAGAACTGCCAAAAAGAGAACAATCGCTTTGAAAGGAGCGCGTTTTATGGATATGGGTGGTATTTTCCAATTGATTAGTGTGGCGGGCTTTGCACTAGCGGCTGTCGGGATTGCGTTGGTAGTCTCGTCGGCATCGCGGGAGCGCCCGGTGCGCGGTGGGCTGTTTATCACGCTCATTGGCGCAGTCTTGGGGATTTTGTTCATGGTGATTAGCTGGGGTGTGTTGGTGATTGGTCCCACGCAGGTCGCCGTTGTCTTTAATTCGCTCACAGGGCGTTTGGAAACACCGCGCCAATCGGGTATCAGCATTGTCATTCCGGGCGTGCAGGTGGTGACGTTTTATCCCATCAGCCAGCAGGAATACACGATGTCGGGTGTTGGCAACGAGGGTGCCCGCGAAGGCAATGACGCTGTAGAAGCCCGGTCAATTGATGGTCAGGAAGTCACGATGGATGTGACGATTTTGTTCCGCATCAAATCCGACGCCGATAATGTCAACCGCATTCATCTGGATTGGAGCGATTTAGCAGGCAGCTACCGTGAAGGGCTGATTCGCCCGGTCACTCGCTCGGTTATCCGTGATGTCGTCTCGACTTTCCAAGCTGAAGAAATTTATGGCGCAGGGCGTGGCGATATGCAAATCCAAATTGAAGATCTGCTGCGTGTTGAATTTGAAGAACGCGGCTTCCAATTGGACAATGTGCTGATTCGCAATGTGACTTTCTCGCTGCAATTTACGGAAGCGATTGAACGTAAACAAATCGAAGAACAAGAATTGCAACGCTCGCGCACGGAAGCAGAACGTGTCCGTACTGAAGCCGGTGGTCGCGCTGATGCTGCGATTGAAGCCGCACGCGGCGAAGCCGAAGCGATTTTAGTCCGCGCCCAAGCCGAAGCCGAAGCGTTGCGTTTGGTCAGCCAACAAATTGCTGCCAACCCCAATCTGCTGCAATACATCTACATCAGCACCTTGGCGGATAATGTCAGCTTGGCGTTGATTCCGTCGAACACGCCGTTCTTGTTCGATAGCAGCACCTTCACCCAATTAGCGCCGGATTTTGCGCCGCCCGCTATTCCCACCGCCACACCCGCAGGCAATTAATCTGATTGGGTTGTAACAGGTATGAGGGGCATTCTGTTCAGAATGCCCCTTTTGCGTTTTGATACCCATCACCAATAATAGAAGAAAGGGAACTCCTCAGCCCTCATCCCCCTGTCCCTTCTCCTGAACTGCCGTCGCAAGGTGCAGCATAGAGAAGGGGTGCAAAAACAGGTAAGTTTTGAAGTCCCTCTCCTGTGGGAGAGGGATTTAGGGTGAGGGCAAAAGGCAACCTGAATAGTTACTAAGATAAATAGAGTCATTCAGGAGATACCCATGAAAAAAATCCTGTGGATAATGCCGTTTTTTTTGCTGATGGGTCTAGTGATACAGGCACAAGATGCCACGCCTGTTCCGGGCGCACCTACCATTAATTTTTTCTATACGTATCATCAGGCTTCCGGCAATCGTTTGGTGGAGGGCGTTGGAACATTTCCCAATCTTCCCGGCTACGACATTAACCTGCAAACGATTCCCGCGTGGGTTGTGGGGTCGGCGGTGGCGGGCGATATTCCGCGTTGGTTAGTCCGCGATTTGACCGCCGGGGTGCTGCAAATTATTCGCCCCGAAGGGTCGGATATTCCGGGCTTAGTGCCACCTGACGAAAATGCCCGCCCGGCAACGGCATTGCCTGTGCTAGCAGTCAGCAATGGGGCGGCAGGCAACCTGAAATCGCAAGATAACCCCACCAACCTCAGCCATCCGATTCCGCTGCGCGGCGGGCAATTATTCCTCCAAGTGACCTATAACGGCGATGTGGCATTGTGGCGCGGCGACATTGAAATTGCCCGCTTATATCTCAATGCGTTGCGTGATGCTCGCCCGGTGGTCAACCAAAACGGCTTGATTGCTATATACGCTGGTGCTACCAATCAACGCTATGTGCATGGCGTGTTGGGGGATGATTTTGAGGCAGCATCTTTGGTGATTTTGAACGTTACCGAAACCGAGTTTGGCATTGTGGCACAGATTGATTTAACAGGCGAAGATGTGTTTGAGGGCATTGCGCCGTTTTGGGCAGACATCAACGCCGATGGCAGCGACGATTTGGTCACGACGATGAGCAACAGCACTGGTACATGGCTGCGCGTGTATCCGTTTGCTGAGGGGCAATTTTTAGAACCCGTGATAGACAGTCCTTCGACCGGGCAAGCCAACCGCTGGCGGCATCAATTGGCATTTGGCGCGTTTGGTCCCGAAGGCGAAAACGAATTGGTGGCGGTGCGGACACCGCATTTGGGCGGCGTTATTGAATTTTTCCGGTATAACGCCGAAACAAATGCGCTGGATTTGGTGATTGAGCAAGCGGGCTATACCTCGCATGTGATTGGCACTAACAATATGGATATGGCGGTTGGCGGCGATTTTAATGGCGATGGTCAACTCGAAATGATTTTGCTCTCGCAAGATAGAACCCGCGTGATTAGCGTGCAGCACACATCAGAAGGTGTGCGCGAAATGTGGGCGCTGCCTGCCGGGTCACGCATTGTCACCAACATGTCCGCAGTGACAATGCCGGACGGTGCTTTGGCACTGGCGTATGGCACGGAAGATGGGCGTTTGCGTGTGTGGCTGCCCGACCCCATCCCCGCCGGAACATCGCAATAACCCCACCTTAGCGTTAAAATATCAGACAGAGGCATCAATACGCCTCTGTTTTGATTTAAATCCCCTGATTATTTTTATTCCCAAATTTTGGTAGAACGGTTGCAAGAATTTGTAGAGCAATGGGATAATAGTGGTTTGCAAGCCGCTGCCGATGATTTACGCGAGTGGATTGCCGTCTTACAAATAACTACTGAGAGCAAAAAATGATGCAACTCACATTTGATATGGACGCCATGACGCAATTCATGGTGGATTTGCTGAATATTCCCAGCCCCACCGGCTATCATCAAGAAGCAATTGCCTTCACCAAACAGGCTTTTGCTGGATTAAATTTGCCCGATTTTTCCATCACAGAAACGCGCAAAGGGGCGCTGCTGATGACTTGGCGCGGCGACGCCAGCGATAACCCCGTCGGCTTAACAGCACATCTGGATACTTTGGGCTTCATGGTGAAAGAAATCAAGAGTGATGGCAACCTGCGCTTATCGGCAATTGGTGGCATCAATTGGTCTGGGGCAGAATTTGAGAATTGCACGGTTCGCACCTATGACAATCGGCGTTATCGCGGCACCATTATCCTCACCAACCCTAGCACACACGTCAACCGTGATGCCCAGAAAAAAGAACGCAATGATGAAACGATGGAATTGCGCCTCGATGTGCGTACCACCAGCAAAGCCGATACCGAAAAATTGGGGATTAGTGTGGGCGATTTTGTCTTTGTTGACCCGCGCATCGAAGTTATAGACACGGGTTTTATCCGTTCCCGTTTTTTGGATGATAAAGCGGGTGTTGCGGTCATTTATGGCGCGTTAGCCGCCTTGAATGCGGCTGGCTTAAAACCTGCCCAAGACACGATCATTCTCATCGCCAATTATGAAGAAGTCGGGCATGGTGGTTCGGCAGGTTTCCCCGATAACTTAGCCGAACTTTTGGCGATTGATATGGGAGCTATCGGGCAGGGGCAGAATGGTGACGAATTTTCCGTCTCGATTTGTGTCAAAGATGGCGGTGGTCCATATCATTTTGATATGAACAATAAACTGCGCCGCCTTGCCGATACCCATGCTGTTGATTATCGCACCGATATTTATGTGTATTATTCATCGGATGGGACGGCTTTCTGGCGTGCGGGCGGCGATGCCAAAGTTGGGTTGATTGGACCCGGGGTATCGGGTTCGCATGGTTATGAACGCACGCACAAAGACGCGCTGCATCACAGCGCCCATTTAATTGCGCGATATGTGTTGGAGCAAGTTAAAAGTTAAAAGTAACTCGTTAAAAGTGTGCTTTGCCCCGATAACCGTGATTTTTCGTAGGGACATGGCGTGCCATGTCCGTTTTTTATAGAAAAGGGCGCATCCACCTACACAATTAAGGTTACGCCCAACACAATCAGCATGATTAACACCAACTTACGAAAGGTTTCTGGCTTCAACACTTTATCCAGTTGATAGCCCAATAACAGCCCGCCGAGAGTCGCTGGCACGAGGATAACATAATAATGCAAGACTTGCGGCGTCAGCGATTGTTTGACGAAGGCGTGCATACCGACCACAAATAAGCCGCTGATGAAAAACATGGCTTGCAAATTGCTTTTAAATTCAGCGGTCTGCCAGCGTTGGGTATTGCCATAAATCACAATGGGGGGACCCCCAGTGTTATACGCGCCGTGCAACAAGCCATATAAAAATCCGAAAAAATAAGCCCATCGTTTATCTTTAATTTCGGGCAAGCGTGGGCTAAACAACGCATAGAGCGAATATAAGATGATGATGATGCCCAACACCAACATCGCAATATGTTCGTCTACCAAGCGTGCCAAGGTAATGCCCGGTACAATGCCCACAAACGCACTCAGGATTAAGCGTCTAATCGAGCGCAGACTCAAACTCTGGCGATAATGCAGCATGGTCATCAAACCGCCCGTTTGTGCCACAATCGCAAACAGCGGCGCGGCAACGGGGATCCCCAACAGTTGAATCAAAATGGGCATGGCAATTAATGCCGACCCAAAGCCAATCGCCCCTTGTATAAATGTGGCAACAAACATTGTGATAAATGCAATGACTTCTGGCATAAGTGTGTCGTTTTTTCAGCAAATGAATGAATTATGGTCAAGACTATGCCGATTGCCAAAAACATGCAAGAGTCTCTATCGAGTCTACGTCATTTTTCCAGTAGAATCAGGACGATTATCATCAGAGCCATCTAGGATTTGAGCGCATCATGTCGCACATTTTTATCAGCTACAGCCGCCAAAACGAAGATTATGTGCGTTCTTTAAAAGAACGCCTGATTGCCGAAGGCTACGATGTTTGGATGGATGACCGCATTCACTATGGCGAAGATTGGTGGCGGGTCATTGTTAAAGCTATCCGCGACTGTTCGGCGTTTATGGTGGTGATGTCGCCCTCATCAGAAGACTCGCGGTGGGTACAGCGCGAAGTCAAATTTGCTGACGAACTGCGTAAGCCTGCTTTCCCGCTGCTGCTAGAAGGCAGCTTAATTGATTTTGAACATTTTTTAATTTACATCAGCACGCAGTATGTGGATGTCACCAATGGGCAGCTACCGAGTGACAGTTTCTTCGGGCATTTGGCTTCGGTAGCGCCGCGCCGCGAAACCCCCGGCAAAGAAGTGGCAGAACCGCCGGATAATCTGATTGGGGTGCGCTACGATGGCGTGTATCGGTGGCAGGAACAAAACAACAAAACGGGTTTTGCCGATTGCCTAAAGTTCAACGAAGATATGACGGTGATGGTGTTCGTTAGCAAAACCGATGAAACGGTTACGCCCGCCATGGTCGCAGAGATGGAAGCCTCTACTCGTTACCACTCAGAAAAGGGCAAAATTCAGATGACGCTGCCTGCTGGACGCGCCTACACCGGACAAATTCAAAATAATGAATTGATTCTGCGGGTGGAATATCCGCGGATGCGCCCCGAATTTCGCGTGTATAAATTTTTCCGTTTTGGCTAATGCACCTGCTGCATATCACACCTTATTATGCGCCCGCTTATGCTTTTGGGGGGGTCGTTAGCGCCGTCACCGGCATGACCCAAGCGTTAGCTGCTCGCGGGCATCAAGTAACGGTTCTAACCACCGATGCGCTTGACCATTATCAACGCTTTCAAGGCAACCGGGATGATGTGTTATCTGGCGTGCGCGTGCTGCGTGTTCCCAATCTATCGGTATGGCTGCGGGGGCAGTTAAATCTCTCAACGCCTTGGCGCATGGGACGCACTGCCAAATCGCTGTTGGCAGATATAGACGTGCTGCATCTGCATGAATTTCGCACGATAGAAAATGCCCTCATCGCCCCGTTGGCAGCACACGCTCATATCCCCATTGTGTTATCCCCACACGGCACGCTCATTTATGCTACCGGGCGCAGCACGCTAAAACAAACGTGGGATAAATTGTTAAGTCCGCCCATCGCCCAGCAGATTCAACATGTGATTGGCTTAACCCAACAAGAAGTTCAGGATGCTAAAACCTTATGGCAGCAGTTCGGGCATTTGGACACCACCTTTAGCGCCATTCCCAACGGGGTCAATGCGGCTGAATTTGCCAGTTTGCCAGATGCCAATCTTTTCCGGCACAGACATACGATCACCGATGAAGCTATTATTTTGTTCATGGGACGGCTACACGCCCGCAAAGGCGTTGACGTGTTGGTGCAGGCATTTTTAGCAGCAGATTTGCCCGATACGACATTGGTTTTAGCGGGACCCGATGAGGGGATGCTGCCAATCATTGCGCCTTTATTAAACAATAAAATTATTGTGACGGGCTATTTGAATCATCAGCAGCGGTTAGAAGCCCTTGCCGCCGCGAGTTTATTTGTACTGCCCGCCGTTGGGGAAGGCTTGCCGATGGCGGTGCTAGAAGCGATGGCAGCGGGGATACCGGTTTTGCTGTCGCCGGGGTGCCATCTGCCGGAAGTTGCTCTTGCTGGCGCTGGCATGATTGTTGAACCTGAACAGAACGCTTTGCAAGATGCTTTAAAAACGCTGCTTGCTGATAAACATCATTTATCCAGCATGGGGCAACACGCAAAAAATTTAATTCGCCAGCAATTTACGTGGGAAAAAGTGGCAACACAACTTGAGGATGTCTATCAGCAACAAGTTAAAAGATGAAAGTTAAAAGTTAAAAACGAAGGAACGAACATGTCGGTTCGTCCCAAGTATACGCTTTTATGGTGTGTGATGTGTTTTCCAACAGATAACGCTGTTGTTCAAACTTAGGATAAATAACAAGGCAATAATGCCGCTGAGTGCCAAGACTCAGCACTTAGTCCTCAGCACTCAGCACGTTATGTTTAGGAAATACCAATCACTGGCAAGGTCATAATCGGGTAATCCGTATCAATAAACGCGGCATTCACCCAACCAATTTCGCCGCTGGCAATCTGCACCAACAACCAACTTCCCGGCGTATTGCGCCCACGCAAATAAACGCCTTCGCCCAAATTCACGCTGGCAATGCGGTCATAAACGCGCCCCGGTCCCAAACGCACAATCAAATTCGGATTGGCAGTCACAAACCCGACCACATTATTGCCCGCTGGAATCGGTTGTTGATAAGGCGGTGTGGTGATGCCTGTTGGGGAAGTCTGCGGATAAGTCGTAATGGGCAAGCTGACTGCAACAAAGCGCGTGCTGACCCAACCAGTTGTGCCATTGGCGAGTTTGACTTGAACCCAAGTATTGCCCGCGTTGCGCCCAATCACATCCATCGTGTCGCCACTCAACAACCGCGTCACGACATCGAAGTTTGCGCCCGGACCTGCCCGCAAGTTCAAGACTGAAGTCAACACAAAAGCGTTATTTCTGCCAGAGGTGGCAGTTTGGGGCAGCGTCATAATATTGATATTGGCAATAATAAAATCGGCATTGACCCAACCCACTTCTGAGCGATTGGGGGTATAGGTTTGTACCCAAGAACCATCGGCATTGCGCCCAACAAGTTCCAGCGGTGTATCCCGTCCGATGCCCGTAATCACCCGATAGCGATTGCCGGGTCCCGACAAAATATTCAACGTCGTGACCAGCCCAACCGTCGCATTATAATTCTGCGCTTGAACGAGAAGCGGCATTGTTAATAACAGCAGCAGTACCACCGCCATTATCATGCGCTGTATAAAGGGTTTGTTCCGCACGTTCCACATCCTTTGCATATCCCGGAAACAAGATTTACTCTTGAGTATATCCCGGAAACGCAAATTTCGCTGTTACAACACCAAAACCGAGTCAGATATGTGCGCTTTTATAACCTTGCAGATTTACCCCAAGGCTTTCTTGATTTCAGTATCGGCATTCAGGGGGATGCGCTGCCCAATTTGTGGTGGCACGGTAATGTTGTAACTGAGCAGTTTGCGATTATAAGCGTCTATATCTTCCCGAATGCGTTGGCAGGCGTTTTGCCAGCGTTGCTGCGCTTCGTTTTCCAAAATGATGCTGTTTGCCCGCCGGGCATCACCCACGCGCCCCAGATAATCGCGGGCATATTGTTTGACCCGTGCCAAGAGACTTTCGCGGTCAGCATCTAATTCTTGACCTAACTGCATCCAAGGGGGTATCAGGTCATTTTCTTTCATTAATTTGTGTGCCAACCGCAAATCGGCTGGGGTGAGTTCGTCGTCCCCTAAATTCAGAGGTTTGCCTGCGCCCGCGTGGTGTGCCATGTTGCCATCACCAATGACTTCGGAAATTTGTTTATCAATCCAACTTTGCCAGTCGCGCATGAGGAATATCCCTTCTCTGGAAAAGAATATTTGTGAAAAATTTCACTGTGAAAATTTTCACATGATTTTAAAATTTTGTCAATCACCCCCAAAATAGTTGCGAGAAACGCAAAGCCGCATTATGCTAAGAACAAAAATGAATCCATAAGCCTGAGAGATGTACCGTGAGTCGTCCTGTTGCTATCATTATCGAAGACCAGATTAATATTTCGCAGTTATATTCGGATGCGCTCAGTTTAGCCGGATACGATACCCACGCGGTATTAGATGGCAGCAAAGCGATTGAGGCATTAGCAACCATTACCCCCAATGTGATTGTCTTGGATATGAATCTGCCGCATGTGTCTGGGCATTATATTTTGAAGTTTATCCGGGGCGAAGACCGCCTGAAAAATATCCCGGTGATTATCGCTACTGCCAACAGCATCATGGCACAAGCCGTTGCCAGCGAGATGACCGAGCGCGATTTTATCCTGATCAAGCCAGTCAGCATGAAAGATTTGAATATTCTGGCGAAAAAATTGAAAGACTCACCAGCGGAAAAACCCCAAGAGGATAGCGGCGGGCAAAAATAAACAGTCAGGACATGGCACGCCATGTCCGTTTCTCAAAGAAGACTGCGTAATATCAATCCATAACATCACCCGCGCAAGGCAACCGCGACTCGGCAGACTGTTTAGCTCATTGCAAATCCACCGCACTACTTAATCGTAATGTCGCTTGCACTTGGTCTTTATCGTTGTAGAGCGTTATCACATCGCCCTCATCGCCCCATACCGCCGTATCTAAGCCCCAGAACAACGCAATCGGCGTGTTTTGACCGGGGCGCGTAAAAATGGCAATTTCTTGATTCGAGAAAATTAACACTTCTGGGAATACAAATTCATTGCCTTGTAAATCCGTCATGCGCCAACCGGTCACGCGCACAGTGTTGCCATTATTGCGGATGCGTATCCCTTCGGCAGTGACATCACCGGGGCGTTCTACACCAACAATTTCTATCTGAGCATTGGCAGCGGTGGGTGCTAAGGTAATGGTGGGCGAGGGTGATGGTGTTAGCGTAAATTGCAGGGTTTCCGTCACTTCGGCAGTGGCTTCAGCGTCTTGGGTTGCCTCTTCCGTGGCTTCCGTATCGTCGGCACTTTCGACAGACGATGCGATAAAAGAAGGCAACTGATCCACCGGACAGCCTTCCAGTGGCACAATAAGCGTTTGCCCGATTTGCAGCAGCAGCGATGTTTCTTCGGTTAAGCCATTTGCTTCCAACAATGAAAAGGGATTCGCGCCATATTGGGCGGCAATACCAAAGGGTGTATCGCCTTCCGCCAACGTATGCAAAATACAATTTTGCGGCAGTGCCGTCGCGGTTTCGGCAACGCCCGGATTCAATTGTTGAGCATCGGCAAGATTTAAGGTGGGCAGCGGCGTACCCGGTGTCGTATTGGGCGCTGATGTTCCGCCCGCGTTGGCGGCACTGGCGCTTTCCAGAATATCCGGCGGCAGGGCGACTTGAGTTCGGTCTACAGTCGAAGTAATGATAATCACGGGCGGCGTATATAAGGGGTCAGGCGTGGCGGTAATCACAATCGGTACTGTCACCAATATGCGTTCTGGTTCGGCGCTACCGCCACCGCCAAAAATTTGTAATGCCAAAAATGTCCCAGCAATTGCCACGATAAAGACCGCTACCAAAAACGGCAGCATTGAGCGTAAAGGCATGTTTCACCCTATGATTATCATAATGAGCGTGATTGAAAAATCAAAAATTTTTATTGTTTCGTACAACACTATAGCACAGGCTTAGAAAGCAGGCAAAGTGCCAGTCCTTGCGCTGACAGCGGCGCATTCCCATGTTATAGTTTCCGGCATCAACATGAGGAAATGACCCATGCCCTATCTCATTGATGGACACAACTTAATCGCTAAATTGCCGGATATTGCACTGGATGACCCCAATGATGAGGCAAAATTGGTGCTGCGGCTGCGTGGCTTTGTGGCAAAAACCCGTAAGCAAGTTATCGTGATTTTTGATAATGGCTTGCCCGGCGGCGAATCGCGCTTAACGACAGCATCTGTCCGCGTGATTTTTGCGTCGGCACATCAAACCACTGCTGACCGCATCATTTATGAGCGTATCAAAGACATCCGCGATGCCATCAATTGGACGGTGGTTTCGTCCGATAACGAAATTTTGGATTTTGCCCAACAGCACGGCATGAAATCCATGCATTGTGCCGAATTTGCGGAACGTTTTTTGCAACCACCCGCCAAACCGGATGACCCCGGCGCAGCCCCGCATTTGAATGTGCCACAAAAAGAAATAGACGAACTGCTGATGGCATTCACGGAAAATCCTTTGCCAGCAAGTCCGGCACCGCCGCCCATCAAGCGTCATAATCAACCTGACATGCCCGAACCCCCGGCGGAAAAATCGGGCGCGAAACCCGTTATGCCCAACACACCGACTGCCAAATCTGACCGCCTGCACATTTCTAATTTGGATGTGGCGGCGTGGATGCAGCTATTTGATGCCGCGCCGCCTGTGCCAGAAGAAAAAATGCCCAAGAAGACCCAGACGGCGGCGATTGCCAAAAATACTAAGGGCAGGAATCCGCAAGTCACCCCGTTGAAAAAATCAAAATCATCTGCGGGCAGTAAACAAAAATCAAATGACCCAACCGAACCCCTGCGCGATAAATACGGTGGGGTGCTCTCTGATGATGATTTAAATACATGGATGCAAGTTTTTGGTGAGGATGAATAAGATGATACTACGTTTGCTGCTGCTGATGCTGCTATTTTTTGCTGCCGCCTGTGATGATGTTGCTGATTCTGGTGGTAATGGAAGTCAGGATGGGAGTGTTCGGGGGGAAAGCGGGCGTGTCGTGCAAGTGATTGATGGCGATACGATTGATGTGATGCTGGATGGCGAAGAAGTGCGCGTGCGCTATGTGGGCGTCAATACGCCAGAACGCGATGAACCGTGTTATGCCGATGCAGTGGCGGCGAATCGGGCATTGGTGGAAGGCAAAACAGTCACGCTAGTTAAAGATACGAGCGATACGGATCGTTATGACCGTTTGCTGCGTTACATTTATGTGGGTGATACTTTTATCAATCGTGACTTGGTGATTCAAGGCTATGCCGAAGCTGTGTTATATCAACCCGATGACCAATATTTTAGCGAATTCAGCGACTTAGAACGTCAAGCGGCACGGGCAGGGCGCGGTTGTCATCCTAGCGGGATTTTTGATGATGGAAATGATAAAAGATAAGAGAGGAGAACCTGTTTTGTAAATGTAACAGTTCTTCAGATTATCATTTGCGCCTTTCAACGTGTATATAGCGTTCAGCAGTCAGCGGTCAGCTTTTTAGCCTGTTTCTCAGTGTTCTCGGTGTCTCTGTGGTTTAAAATTGCAATATATTACTAGCCTAAAATAGGCTCTGAAAATTAAAAGGGCAAAGATAGGAGGGAAAATTGATGTTTGGGATCCAGCGGTTTGAAGACTTGATTGCTTGGCAAAAAGCTAGGTGAGGTAGGGTGTTT
>JALHOR010000081.1 GCA_022842885.1 Anaerolineae bacterium | reverse complement strand
ATGTGTTAGGCACGCCGCCAGCGTTCATCCTGAGCCAGGATCAAACTCTCCGTATTCGGTACTTTTTTAGGACGCTTGTCTGTCTGTCCCCACTACTCTGTTGTTAAACTGCTTTGTTTCGTGAGACGAGTATACCGCCCTTGCCACAGCCTGTCAACACTTTTTTATCACCAGTTAGAAACCCGTTTGGGTTATTTGGGATATAAAATGCCGACGTTTGCAGCCGGTGGTTTAAATACCCTATATGGTTGTGGGTTTATGCCCGCAGCCACCTCACTCTCATCTGTTAAATCTGCACTTCACTTTCGCGCTCACTCTTCGCATTGGTGAAGTCGGCAAATGATACCGCGCACTAAGACCTACGTCAAGGGCAAACTGAACACTTCTGAAACAATTCAATCAGCCCATTTCGCTGCGTCCCTGCAATGCCCGCATCAAGGTAACAGCATCCACATATTCCAAATCGCCACCCATAGGAATACCGCGTGCCAAACGAGTCATCTTGACGCCTTTACCTGCTAGGTCGCGCTGGATAAACATCGCCGTAGCATCGCCTTCTAATCCGGGATTGGTAGCAATGATAATTTCCAAAACATCATTATCGAGGCGCTGTGCCAATTCGCGGATTTTTAAATCATCGGGACCCACCCCATTCACAGGCGAAATCACCCCATGCAGCACATGATAGCGCCCGGTATAACTGGCAGTACGTTCAATCGCCAATACATCTAAAGGTTCTTCGACCACAGCAATCAAGCGTTTGTCACGGCGTTCATCGCGGCAAATAGGGCAAGGGTCATCTACCGTGATATTAAAACACGTCGAACACAAGACAGTTTTGGATTTTAAATCGTCCAACGCATCCGATAAATTTTGCGATATGGAGGCTGGCGCACGCAGCAAGAAGTAGGTTAAGCGCGACGCTGTTTTGGGACCAATGCCCGGCAGCGCCGAAAAAGCCTCTATCAATTTTGTTACGGGTTCAGGAACAGCACTGCTCATTACGCAAAGCCTTTTTATTCAGCAGCGAATAAATCGCGCAGCACAAGTTTAAAATCAGGTAAAACATCGCTGCCTTCTAGCATGTCTTGGGCAGTGAGTCGGGTAATGGTATCGGCTTGGTAAATTGTGACCGTTTGCGATTCAATATCAATTGCCCACACAAGTTGCACACCATTTGCCAAATCGGCGTTCACTTTTTTAATAATGAAGACCGCTTTCTACTCGTGGTTATTCCCAAGGCAATTATCAGGACACGGCGCACCGTGTCCTAGTATGGAAGCATAGAACAATGAGGTTAGCCGAGCAAACCGCCCAAACCCGGCATGTTACCTAGCCCACCGGTGATATTTTCCATGCGTTCTGCTGCCATTGTCTGGCTTTGTTCAATCGCTTGATTCATGCCGACGACCAATAAATCCTGCAAATCTGCAACCCATTCATCGTCACTGGTATCCACTAACGCGGGATTCAATGTAATAGACTGCACGCGCTGATGCCCAGTAATCACAATCGTTAAGGCACCGCCGCCAACCGAAACTTCAACAGTTTCTTTTTCCAGCGCGTCTTGTGCCTCTTTCATATCTTGCTGCATCTTCTGGACTTGTGCCATCAAGCCGCCCATACCACCTGCTCCGCCCGGCATTCCGCCACCCATCGGCTTGCCTATTTTTTTCTTCATGCTTATTGCTCCTCAATCGTCTATTTTTTGTGGATAAAAAAGAGGATTTACCCTGTTGATGTATGCGCTGCTAGTCCTACTATAGCATATTATTCATTGTCTTCCCGAATTTCGCCGCCGAGTTCAAGCGCCGCTTGTATCACCGGGTCATTCATCACATCTGGCGATGGCGTGGCATACTGCATATCGCTGATTTCACGCCGTTCCGCCTGCGAAAATTTGACCACCAAACTCACGCCGCAAGTGCGTTTTAACCCATTTTGTATCCAATTAATCGCTGTCGGGTGATTCAGTTTTTCCAGATGAACCCGATTACTGACGCCCATCGTCAATTGATTGCCATCCACACCGATGATAAAGGCATGTGCCATCAACGCAGGCAGCGTAGATTGGGGCTGATGCTGATGAATGTATCGCTGCACTTCTGCCCATTTTTCGCCAACCGTTTTCGGCGGGATAATGGGCGGTGTGCCGGGCGTCGTTGGCACTGTGGGCGGTTGGTCTGTTTCCGCCATCATGGGAACAGAGGCTGCCATCACTTGTTGAACCATCACAGTTTCTGGTTCTTGCAGGCTTTCAATCAGCGCCAATTCCAGCGATAACTGCGGCTGCCAACCTCCAGAATAGGCATTGACGGCATCGTTAAATGTGCGAATGGCTTTTAATAACTCGCCCCGCCGAATTGCTTTGGCTTGCTGCTGATAGAGATTACGGTCTTCCTGCGATGATTCTAGCAAATCTGACCCGGCGGTTTGTGCCAACAAAATCGCGCGTAAATGTTCCACGACCTGCTGCCCAAATTGGCGCGGGTCACTGCCGGCATCAATCGCCGCATGAATCACCTGTAAACCGCTGGGGGCATCATGGTCTAATAATGCGGCAACAAGGTCACGCACAGCACGAGTGCTGGCAGTTCCCAAAATGCGTTCAGTCAATTCAAGCGTAATCACTTCTTGCGGGTCAGCCACCACTTGGTCTAACAGGCTGATGCTATCACGCACGCTGCCCGTGCCTTCGCGGGCAATGAGTTCCAACGCCGCCCGTTCTGCCCGAATTCCCTCTTGCTCGGTGATGAGGACTAAACGCTCAGTCACTT
Organism: Anaerolineae bacterium; assembly: GCA_022842885.1. Lineage (GTDB taxonomy): Bacteria > Chloroflexota > Anaerolineae > Aggregatilineales > Phototrophicaceae > JALHOR01. The sequence goes on along the minus strand of JALHOR010000081.1, from coordinate 22,656 downwards.
CTTTCAGCGATAAGCGCCGAAACTCAAAAGGCAAACAGCGGCTTTTAATCGTGGCTGGCACGCGGTCAATCTCGGTGGTTGCCAACACAAAAATAGCATGTTCGGGCGGTTCTTCCAGCGTTTTTAGCAACGCATCAAAGGCATTGCCGCTGAAGCGATGCACTTCATCTATAATGTAGACTTTATAACGCCCTTCGCCGGGCGCAAATGCAATGCGGTCGCGCAGTTCGCGCACATCATCCACACCGGTGTGGGAAGCCGCATCAATCTCGATTAAATCTAAGAAGCGTCCTTCGTTGACCGCCACACAATGGGCGCATTCATTACACGGGCGCACATCGGGGTCTGGGTGCAGGCAGTTGACGGCTTTTGCCAGCAAGCGTGCTGAGGTCGTTTTACCCGTACCACGCGGTCCACTGAACAAATAAGCATGACGAATCCGCCCGGTTTTCAGCGAATTTCGCAAGGTGCGGGTGATATGCTCTTGCCCAACCACTTCATTAAAACGCAGGGGTCGCCACTTGAGGTAAAGCGCCTGTTCAGGCACAGTCTCATCTCCTTTTGCATACACCTAGAGTCTAGCATCAATAGAACAAAGGGGCAATTGTCGGATTATGTTGGCGTAGGTTTATCATAATTTGCTGTTACCCCTACATCCATAAACATGTTAGAATACGTTGCATAAGAAAGTACATAGTTTATGCAGTGAGGTTACGATGCGTCTGGGACCGACAGAACTCCTGATTATTCTGGCAATCGTGGTATTGTTGTTTGGCGTGGGGCGTATTTCGCGCTTGGGTGGCGAACTAGGGCAAGCGGTGGGCAATTTCCGTAAAGGAATGGACACCAATAAAGAAGAAGAGATGCAGCCCGAAGAAAAAAAGGCGTAATTGGGCGCTTGATATACGCGCTATTGCCTAAAAATTCTTGCCCAATTGTAGGGGCGCGATATATCGCGCCCGTATTATAATTATATTCTATACGAGTGGCTACACAGATTTTTTCGATTCCAGCAACCCTAGCTCCATGAACGCCTCGCGCACTTCATCTATGGGCAAGCCCACAACATTGCTATAACTGCCTTCGATAGCCGCAACCGGATGAAAACCTTCGTGTTGGATAGCATAACTTCCGGCTTTATCAAACGGGTCGCCCGTCGCAATATAGGCATCAATTTCGGCGTCGGTGTAATCGCGCATGGTGACAATCGTCTGCACGAAACGCGATAATTCTTGGTGATGGGTGCTATTTTTGTGCAGTAGTGTAAACGCTGTGCAAACGATGTGTGGCTTATTTCTGAGGCGTTGCAGCATAAGGCGGGCATCAGCAGCATCTACGGGTTTGCCCAAAATAACCCCATCGGGCGTAATGCCTAAAGTATCTGCCGCCAGAATCACCACTGTATCGGCGGCTAAGACTGCTGCATCGGACTCAAGCTGGGCAGCAGCAGCTTGTGCTTTTTGCCGTGCCAACCGCTGCACATACACTAGTGGCGGTTCATCTGGATATTGGGTTTCGTCAATATCGGGCTTGATAATGCTGAAAGGAATCCCCAACCCCGCCAGCAGTTCGCGGCGGCGGGGTGAGCTAGACGCAAGGATGAGACTATTTTTCGTCCTCATCATCATAATCGTCATCATCTTCGTCTTCATCGTCAAAATCGTCAATCAGGCTCATGGGGATACCCATGCCGACTTCATCTTCGGTGCTTTCGCGCACATTGACGACTTCAACATCATAATGCAGCACTTTACCTGCTAAAGGCGAATTAAAATCGAGTTTGACCGTTTTATCGGTGACTTCCAAGACGATGGCTTCAAAAACATCGCCTTCGTCATCTACCATCTCGATTTCCATGCCCACTTCTAATTCGTCCGCTTCATCAAATTCAGACAGTGGCACATCTTCGATGTCATCTTCGGTATAATCACCATAGCCATCGGCAGGCTGCACCATCACGCTAAATTTATCGCCCGCTTGTTTGCCTTCCAGTGCTTTTTCCAGCCCCGGAATCAGGTTTTCTGCGCCGTGTAGATATTCAATCGCTTCGTCGGATGCAATTTCTTCGACGACTTCCCCATCTACGGTGAGGGTATACGCAATCGCGCCGACCATATCCTGTGTCAGTTTTAATGCCATGCAGCTACGCTCCATAAAATCTATCAATCCCGTCAAATCGGGATAAGAACAGCGCGGCATTATAGTCCGCTAACCCCCAATTGCATAGAGGCAAGCGGTTTAAGATTTATAGCAGGGTCATGTTCGCCAGATGTGCCAAGAGCGTCTTTTGCCCATAGCGCCTATCGGTAAATTGCACGGTGACTTTTTCATCGTTGCCATCCATTTCACTGTGGATGACCGCCCCCTCCCCAAACATCGGATGCCGGACGCGCTGCCCGGCTTGATATTGTGTTTTGGCACTGCCGGGGAAGGGCAAAATCTTACTGCGAATTGCCGAATTAGGCGCACGCACGGGCGCTTTATCCGCTGGTTCGGTGGGGGTTTCAGTCGTTGGCAGCGAGCGTATCCGGCTCAAATCTTGCTTTAGGCGATTTAAGCCCCCGCCGCTATCCCAAGTGGTTTGCTGCCGATACGACGTTGATTGAGAATCATGTTTTAAACCGGCTGGCACATCGGCAATCAACTCTAACGGCACATCATATAAAAATTTGGATTTTTCACGGATTTCGCTGCCACCCCATGAGGTACGCTTAAAGGCATACGTCAGAAAAAGGCGTTCTTTGGCGCGGGTGACACCCACATACATCAAGCGGCGTTCTTCTTCTTCGCCTTCCAGTTCTTCTTGAGACCGAAAATGCGGCAAAAAGCCATTCTCCACGCCTGTGATAAAAACCACCGGATATTCTAAGCCTTTGGCAGCGTGCAGCGTGAGCAGCGTGACTTTATCGGCATCCGTGACGACCTCATCTACATCGCTCATCAGCGCCGTATCGGCCAAAAAATCACTCAAGGCAATATCGTCATCATCGGCACGCGCCAACAACCCGCGTAATTGGGCGACGTTTTCTTCGCGTTCCCGCATTTCTTCCGGCGATGCGCTGATGCTCAACAAATACAGGTTATAACCAATCTCAGTCGTGAGCGTATCAAACAAGCTGACGAGCGTGCCAGTGGTGGCTTGCTGCCGCCAATCACGCAGTTTATCGGCAAATTCAGCAAATAATTTGACCGTGCGGGCAGGCAGTGCCACTTTTTCGATACCTGCTAATTTATCTAGCAAGCCCAGCATTGTCAGATTTAATTTAGCGGCATAATTATGAAATTCTTGCAGCGATTTTTCGCCAATGCCGCGTTTAGGGGTGTTGATGATGCGGTCAAAACTGATGCGGTCATCAGGATTATTAATCACGCGCAGATACGCCAGCAAATCTTTAATTTCGCGGCGCTTATAGAAGCCCACGCCGCCGACCAACGTATAGGGAATATTGGCACGCACGAGCGCATCTTCTAATGCCCGCGATTGGGCGTTAGTGCGGTACATGATGGCGATTTGGTTGTAAGTCATTTTTTTGCGGCGCAGCGTCTCAATTTCTTCAATCACATAGCGGGCTTCGTATTCATCATCGTAGGCTTCATGCACGGTGATAGCATCGCCGCCCTCCCGCGTCGTGAACAGTGCCTTGGGCGTGCGATTGGTATTCTTATCAATCACCGCGCGGGCAACATCCAGAATAATTTGGGTCGAGCGATAATTCTGCTCTAGCAAAATCACTTGAGCATTCGGGTAATCTTGCCGGAAGCGCAGCACATTGCGATAATCCGCACCACGAAACGCATAAATAGACTGGTCTTCGTCACCCACCACAAAAATGTTATTTTGCGGCAAACCGAACAATTTCACCAATTGGTATTGGGCAGTGTTCGTATCCTGAAATTCGTCTACCAATACGTACTCAAATTTCATCTGATATTTTTCGCGCAGGACATCGCTGTTTTGTAATGCCAAGACCATCTGTACCAGCAAATCATCAAAATCCATCGCATTGCTGCTGAGTAAAATTTGCTGGTAACGCGGATACACCCGCGACACAATTTCGCCAAAGTAATCTTCTGGCACATAATCTTTGGGCTGACGCAGTTCGTTCTTAGCCGAAGAAATAGCATGAAGGATGCGGCGCGGCGGGAATTTTTTAGTATCAATACTCAAATCACCCAATGCCTGTGTGACCGCCGCTACTTGGTCATCAGTATCGTAAATCACATAATCTTGGCGATACGGCGTAAACTCATGTTCGATGCGTAAAATACGGGCGCAAGTGGCATGAAATGTTCCAATCTGTAAACCACGCTGGCGCTCGCCCAAATAATTTTCAATGCGATGACGCATTTCCGCAGCGGCTTTGTTGGTGAAAGTGACTGCTACTAATCCCGACGGGCGCAACCCCATTTCCCGAATCAAAAATGCCACGCGGCGCGTGAGGACGCCGGTTTTGCCGCTGCCGGGACCCGCCAATACCAGAACGGGACCTGTACCCGCTGTTACGGCGGCTAGTTGCTGTGGATTCAGATTATTCAATAAATCATGGGTAGCTGCCGTCATCGTCTCTTATCCTGCCTGCGCTCACATTTTGGCAATTGTAATCTGAAATGTCGTCTTTCGCAGGGATAAATCTAACATCACATTAAGCCAACATCCAATATCGGCTCACAATTGTTGTTTATACTACCCACATAGTAACCCGTACCTCATCGCTCACAAGCATTTTTGGGTAGGCATCCGTGCAATCATCGCGTCATTTTCTCGTCAAATGCATTGGCGATACGTATCACCTACGTGAAATTGAACCCCTCTTGGCACAGAGTCTTTTCTGGTCTGGGTCTTTCCCGTGGCAGCGGCATTCTGACCAACAAGGCACATATTGGTTCTATTTTGTGCATACCCCCCTGCCGTGCCAACAATCCAGCACTATTATGGATGATTTCATGTCTCGTATTCGGCAGGAAACCGCCTAAAAATTATTAGACCCTATTTTAAGGCGTGGGACACCGCGCCCTCCAGCACACCCCCGCTGACCCGTTTTCTGCGACAGAACTATCTCTACCTGCGTACAAGCGTTACAATGACCACACATTGACGTAACGCAGGATTTTTATGCTCGCTGATTTTGTAGATACACTCACCACTTGGGTTCAATATGTTGTCACCAGTTTAGGCGCACCGGGGATTACCTTGGTGGCACTCTTTGAAAATTTATTTCCGCCGACTCCCTCCGAATTTTTGTATCCTTTAGCGGGCAAAATGGCATTTGATGGGGCTGTCACCCTGCCGATGGTGGTGATTGCGGGGGTATTAGGGTCATTGATGGGGTCGGGAGTGTATTATACGCTAGGCTACCAATTGGGAGCCGACCGCGCCCGTGAAGCGATTATCCGCTACGGCACGCTGCATATCTGGCGCTTTCGTATCCCCTTATTCACTGTTGAAGCCTATGATAAGGCGCTGGCATTATTTGAAAAACATGGCGGCAAAATTGTATTTTTCGCGCGGATTTTGCCATTGGTACATGGCGTTGTCTCGATTCCAGCGGGCGTCACGCGCATGAAACCGCTGCCTTTCGTGATTTATACAGTCCTCGGTTCTACGGCATGGATTGTGCCGCTAGCAATTTTGGGCTATTGGCTCGGCAGCCAGTGGCAGCAAGTTTTGGCGATTATGGATACCTACGAGACATTGTGTTATATAGCATTGGCGCTGTTCATCGTGTACTTCATTGCCAACAAGTACCTGCTGAAACCCAAAGTTGAGGCAACACCAAAATAGCTTATCAAAATTTTGTCGTGCCATCTTCTGCCACTATGATTACAATAGGTGTATCGTAGCCTATTTTGGAATCAGGATGAATAAAATGCCAAAGACGAGGAATGGTGTAGGGATACGGCATGCCGTATCCCTACCAAAATAACCTCAAAAATCACCACTTCCCAAAGGTGCCAAGATGATTACTGACAGATAGCTAAAAGCCAATCGCCGAAAGCTAAAAACCCATGCCCGAAAAATCCACCCCTACTTTTTATTTGCTCTATGGCGATGAAGACATGGCACGCACCGATGCTGTCAAGAAGATTCGTGCCAGCATGGGCAACAGCGCCGAAGCGGATTTGAACATTAGCGATTTTGATGGTGAAACGACGAATGTCCATGAAATTCTCAATGCTGCTCGGTCATTCCCATTTTTATCCGATAAACGCTTGGTGATTGTGCGTGGTCTCATCGCCCATCTCACGCGCAAAGGCGCAGGCGAAGCCGCCAAAAAAGACCTAGAGACGTTGCTGGAGGCACTGCCTAACTTACCCGATTATGCGCGGTTGGTATTGGTGGAGCGCGAAAATTTACGCAAAGATAGCAAATTGGTGAAATTAGCCTCATCGCATGAAAAAGGCTATGGCAAACAGTTTGAAGCACCCAAAGATAGCACCGATTGGATTTTGAAACGCGCCAAAACCGAGTATAACGCCGCCATAGAACTCGATGCAGCGCGGGCGCTTGCCAGCGTTACGGGCAGCGATTTACGCCGCGCTGATAATGAACTCGTTAAGCTGGTCAGTTATGTAGATGGGCAGCGTCCTATCAGTGAACAAGATGTGATTTTGCTGACGCCGTATGTGGCAGAAGCCAATGTATTTGATATGGTGGATGCCTTGGCATTGGGCAATGGCGCACGCGCTTTAACGCTGCTGAATACATCGTTGGAACAAGACCCCTCCGACCCCGGATTTGGTTTGCTGGCGTTGATTACGCGCCAATTTCGGCTGCTGCTGCTCACCCGCGAACATCTTGCTAACGGCGGCAGCGCGATAGGCAGTGCCATTGCCGAAGCGATTGGCATTAACAGCAGTTGGCAAGCCGAAAAACTCTCCAAACAATCGCGCTCTTTTTCCGTGAGCGAACTGGAAAAAGTCTATCGGCGCTTGCAAAAATATGACCAAGACATCAAAACCGGACGCATCGAGATTCGCTTGGCACTGGATTTATTTATTGCCAGCATGACCACCAAGTAAGTCTCTCAATTTATGCCACATCTCGCTACAATGCACAGCAGCATATCCAAAGCCATAGGAGACTCTGAATGCTTTTGCGATTGTTCATGCTGATGCTGATAGGATTAATGGCGGCGGGTTGTCGGCAAGATGCCCCTGCCACCGATAACCCCAATATTCAGATTGAGTTGATTGTCAACAGCGAAAGAATCGTCGTGGGCGAAACGCTGTTGTTTGTACAAGTATACGATGCCGAAGACAATCTTATTGATGGTGCCAAAGTCAATATTCGTGGCGATATGTCCCACGCCGGCATGACCCCAGTGATACGCGATATTGAGACCGGACGTGATGGGCAGTACGAAACGTCCTTTGAATGGACGATGGCAGGCGATTGGTTCATTGATGTCACCGTGACTCTGCCGGATGGCACGCAAGATAAAGAACGGTTTGAATATGTGGTGGGCGTGCCGTAAAAGTGCTGAGTGCTGAGTAGAAAGTGCTAAGGACTAAGTGCTGAGTGCATGATTGGTGAACGTAATATTCTATTATTTTTTGAACCACAAAGAACACGAAGAATCTATGACTATCTCTCGGTGGTCTCGGTGCGCTCTGTGGTTCAAAATAAGCACAAATGACAAAATAGTGTTTGAAGGCTGAGTCCCAAATTCAACTCACATAGCCTGTATTAAGAGCGAAATATGGCATATTTAAACTCCGCTGTTGATGTGCTGCAAGTGCCGGTTATCGGGCGCATATTGCGGGGGCGCTGGGGGCGTTTGATATTGCAAGTGCCGCTGGTCATCTTCGCTGTGGTGTTGGTGATAGATGGCTTGACAGGACCCGTCGAAGCATCGCGTAATCTGGCGACGGTTGCGCCTTGGGTACATTATCGCGGCTTGGTGGTGCTGGCGCTCTTACTGGCGGGCAATTTGTTTTGTATGGCATGTCCCTTCACTGTACCGCGCACTTTGGCAAAACACCTGAGCATTCGCGGCAAGCGTTTTCCCAAAATCCTTCGCAATAAATGGATCGCCATTCTCAGTTTGTTTACGCTGTTTTTTCTGTATGAATGGCTGGATTTATGGGCGAGTCCGGCGCTGACAGCATGGTTGATTGTGGCATACTTTGTGGCATCGTTTGTCATGGAAGCAGCCTTCACTGAATCAGCATTTTGTAAATATGTGTGTCCATTGGGGACATTTAATTTTGTCTATTCGAGCGTGTCGCCGACGCAAATTGGCGTCAAAAACCCGGCGATGTGTGCAGCGTGTGTGGGTAAAGAATGTGTCAATGGCAGTTACGCGCCGCAAGTGGCGATTCGCATAGACCAGATTCCGGTGTTTAATGCCGATGGCAGCAGCAACAGCACGCAACCAAAAGAGATTCGTTACAGCCCGGCGGGAACTTTAGGTTGCGGCACAGAACTTTTTGCGCCGCAAATCAAAAGCAATCTGGATTGCACCTTTTGCTTAGATTGCGTGCGAGCCTGTCCGCATGATAACGCCAGTTTGTTCATTCGCCAGCCGGGGCGCGAACTGACGCAACCAGAGTCTTGGGCGAAGCGGTGGGATTTGTCACTGCTGGTAATCTGTCTGGCGTTCATGGGTGTGACGAATGCGTTTGGCATGGTGCCACCCATTTATGAGTTACAAGCGTGGATGATTCGTAATTTGGGTTTTCAGAATGAATTGCCCATGTTGGTGATTATTTTTGGCGTGGGCAATCTGCTCTTGCCCCTTGTCGCCACAGTCATTACCGCCGGACTGAGCAAAGTCTTTGCCGATAGTGATTTTTCGGTGCGGGAAATTACCGCCGCGTTTGCGCCCGCGTTTGTGCCAGTCGGCTTTGCGATTTGGTTCGCGCATTACAGCTTTCACTTTTTGATTGCGCCGTTTTCGATTTTTCCCGTATTTCAGGAATTTTTGGGGCAATCCGGCAATTGGGCAGCGTTTAGCGGCGCAGTGGATTTGCAAGTGATTGGCTTGCTGCAAATGGTTGTCTTGGTAGGCGGCTTTTTGTGGAGCATGGTGCTGGCTCAACGGGCGGCACTGCGTTTGTATCAACGTGCTGGTTTGCCGGGGCTGCTACCTTGGGCATTGCTGCTGCTGCTATTGATGTTGGCAGCGTTAAACATTTTCTCGATGCCGATGGAAATGCGCGGCACGAATTTCTTGTTTGGGTAATCTCATGCAACATCGTAAAAATTCTTCGTCACTGAAAAAACTCATCACGGGTTTACTGCTGCGCTGCCCCAATTGCGAACAGGGCGCAGTCATGAAAAATTGGTTTGAAGTCAAACCGACTTGCCCCGTCTGCCATGTGCGCTTTGAGCGTTCACCGGGCGAAGGCACCGGGGCAATGATTATTGTGTTATCGTTGGTGCCGCTGCCGATGATTCTATTGTTTATCTTGTTATTCAATGTATGGAATGTGGCGCTGCCCGTGCTGCTGATAGCCATGATTCTTGCGCCGATTGTGCTGGCATTGTTGATTTATCGCCATGCGCGGGGCGTTTGGGTGAGCGTCATTTTCCTCAGCGGCGGCTTATACACCGATGAAGAAAAGCCGCTGAAACAATAAACATGTTTTCGTGTAACATAAGGGAAAATTTGGATAGGTTTTCGCCCTATGTCTAATGATACTTATCGTCTGACCAATCCGTATAATGGCATTAACGCGCATTTGAACAGCCAATTGCAAAACGATGGCACATGGGCAGATTTTCATACGGTGCATATTGGCGATTTAACGAAGGCACTCAAGAAACAGCTTTTGCCAATGGGGTATATCGTTGGCATTGAACGCTCATTACAGATTCGCCGCCCGGACGACAATCTCCATTTGATGCGCGGCGATGTAGTTGTTTACGATAAAGCACCAGCACGCCCCGAATTAGCAAGCGCAACCGCAACACTGGAATTGGTGATGCCGATTTCTGAATTGATTGAAATCGAAGAAACGCTGGATTATAAAGCCATTGGTATCTATCAATTATTGCCGAATAAGCGCCAGCGTGGGCAATTGGTGGCATGGCTGGAATTATTATCGCCCTCCAATAAGCCGCCCCACAGCGATTATCGAGAATATCAGGAAAAGCGGCACGATTTGTTATATGGCGGTGTGGTCTTTATCGAATTAGATTATCTGCATCAATTCCCACCGACATTTCGCCATCTTGCCAATTACACCACCTTTGAGCCGGATTCCCATCCCTATCGTATTGCCGTCATTGACCCCCGCCCAGACATGCAAACCGGCAAGGCGCTCCTCAAACAATTTGATGTGGATGATGCTATTCCCGCTGTACCAATTCCGTTGAATGCGGAGGATACGCTCCTGTTTGATTTTGGGCAGCCCTACACGGCTACGTTTGAAGGACTATCGTATGGCGCAGAATTGGATTACTCACATTTGCCCATGCTGTTTGAAACCTATAGTCCAGCAGACCGTGTGCGAATCCAGCAACGCATGGCAACCATGATGACCCCCAAAACTGAATAATTTAGCCATCAATCTCGATAATTTTTTCAGCAACTTGCAAAATATCCTTGCCAATAATATCCGGCACATTGAATCGGTTATAATGATAAAAGCCTAACATATCGCTAACAGAATGCAAAATTCGCCTTTATGACGCAATACAATATCAAAATTTTTCGTCAGCCGCGCCAAAGTATGATGATGCGCGTTGTACCGGGTGGTGTGGAAGTGTATATCCCGCGCCATCTGAAACCCGGCAGCCGTGATGTGAAAAAATTTATCCACGAGGCATTGGCACAGTTAGAATCCAAAATCCCGGATGTGCCACCAGAACAAACCACCCAAGCCCAAATTATCGAGCTTATCCAGCATTGGTGTCCCCTTTTGGGGGTGACGGCTAAAAAAGTGCAGTTTCGGGATATGCGCCGCAAATGGGGGTCATGTTCCAGTAAAGGCACGGTCACACTCAATACGCGCTTGTGCTGGCTGCCGCTGCCATTGGTGGATTATATTGTGCTGCACGAATTGGCACATTTGATTGAATTGAATCACAGCCCGGCATTCTGGCAAATTCTGGCACAGCACATGCCGGATTATGCCACACGCATTACCGAATTGCGGGCATTTGAAAAATCACTTTCACGGTAAGAGTTGGCAGAAAATGACTTTTGCGTGTACTGTAGAAGTCATTTCAGGATTCGCATTTGGGAATCTGTGAGTGAAGGATATGGAATGTATGGACTTGTCTGATTTGATGCCGATCATCCGTAATTTGCCGCCGGAAGTGCAAGATTTGGTGATTCGGCTGCTGCTGCTGTTTTTTGTGCTGCTGTTTATCTGGGTGCTGCGGCATCTCGTCACGCGCATGGTGATTACACCGCTACGCGGGCTGATTCAGCGGACGAAGATGGATTACGACACGGTGTTTGTTAATGCTTTTGAGCGCCCCTTACGGTTGGTGATTATTGCTGTTGCATTGATTTTAGCGGCAACGCTCTTAAACGCAGGCGACGACTTACAGCGATTAGCCACCGTCTTTGCGCGGTCATTGGTCATTATGGCGTTGGCATTGGGCGTATATAACGTCATAGATGTGATTGCCCTGACGCCTGTTACGCTGCGGCGTGTGACTGGTATCGTGCTAGAAGACCGGCTGCTGCCGTTTTTACGCACCGTCATCAAAGCCTTTGTCTTGGTGATTGCCCTGTTGATTATTGTCCAAGAATTTGGGTTTGATGCTACCGCACTGATTGCCTCTTTCGGGATTGTGGGGATTGGCATTGGTTTAGCGGCACAAGATACCGCTGCGAACTTTTTTGGTTTTACCGCCATCGTCAGCGATAACCCGTTTAATGTCGGTGATTTTATCGAATCGGGCGACATCAGCGGCACAGTGGAACATGTTGGTTTGCGCTCAACGCGCGTCCGCAAACTGGATCAATCGCTGATGACCGTACCGAATCGGCGTTTGACCGATGCTTCGGTCATCAATTGGTCACGCCTCAGCAAACGCCGCATCGATTTTGAGATGGCACTGCCACGTTATTTGCTGAGTCATCAAGTCCAGTATATCGTAGACCACGTTCGAGCATTTTTGCTGGCGAATCCGCTGGTTGACCCTGAATCCATCTTGGTTACATTTGTGCGAATCCGCCATGATTTGCTGGATGTGCGCGTGATTTGTTATATCCTGCTGCAAGATTGGAATCTGTATATGGCAGAATTGGAAAAAATCAATCTGGCGGCGTTGGACATTGTGGAAAAGAGCAAAACGGCACCGCTGATTATCCCAGAAATTCCAGCGATACCTGTAATGCCCTCGGATATGCCCGCCCAAAGCAACGAATCGGCGTCGAATGCAGGCTTGAAGAATAATTAGGGAGCGATGCACTTTGGTTGTAAATCCTATTACGTCTGTTTCGCCGGATGATATGGCTGTTCCCGATGCCGCTGTTCTGATGCCGTTATTCCAATTTTCGGCGGCGGATTTGGAGGCGAACCGTGCTGGAAAATTGAGTGCGGCACAGCAAACCCGCCTGCAAAATCGGCAAAGGCGCAGTTTTACCATGGGCAGTCTGGGCTTTGTGGGATTCGCCTTCGTGGCGACACTGCTCATCTTTTTGGGGCAACAAAATCAATCGGTGATATTAAGTTTTGTGGGCGTGATGCTGACTGTGTGTAACGCGATTTTTGTGGGCATGGTCGCCCGCTATTGGCTGCGGCTGAATGCTGATTTACGGGCGGGCAGTGTTGAAATCATCAGCGGCAAACTAGAACGCATTTTGCAACCGAATCGGCAAGGCAATAATTATGTGCTGCGCGTGGCAGGTAAACAATTTTCGGTGAATAAAGAGCAGTTCAAGGCATTCCGACATGATACCCGGTATCGGCTGTATCAAGCGGCACATTCCGGCATGTTGTTCAGCGCCGAACCGGAATAATATTTTTCCCCCATCAAAACGCCAAGAAAACAGAGCAATCCCCCAATAACTGGGGGATTTTTTGTTTTTAAGACGAATGATAATGGGTAATATCGTAAGGATTTTTAGAAACGCTGGTAGATGAAAACCAAATACAAAACCTCTGATTCAGAACTGATGAAGGCACTTGGATTTACCCAAGACGAGTTAGAGATGAATCGGGAGGGAATTATCAGCCCTCGCCAAAAAAGAACGATTTTTGTATATAGCCTAATGTCAGGTTTAAGCTGTGGATTTTTTGTGAGCATGATCACGTTTGCAGTTATTATTATCTTATCTAGTAATAGGGTAAATCCACAGCAATGGTTTGTCGGCGGCATGATTATAGGTTTCATTATCGGCACTATATTTTTTTTGCAGATGTTGCGAAACAACAAAGTAGAGGCGTGCCGAGGGCTGATTAATAAAATTGCAACCGGTCAACGTGATACGTTTAGCAGTGGTGTGGGTATTAAGATGAATAAGCTACATTTTCCAGTGAATGGTGTGGCTTTTAACCTTCTCACCGAAAGAGATGAATACATCATTTACTACAGTTCAAAAACCAAAACACTCCTCGCTATCGAACCTGTTGATGAGGAGATGATGTCAATATGAGTCGAAACAATATCCCCGGATGTATGAATTACATGGAAATAATGCGGGCATTCAGTTTGAACATCCCCCAATAATCGGGGGATTTTTTGTTTTTGCGCCCCAACTAACGCCACTCTTATCCAGACCCATTACAATCTTTGTGATTTTCCTTCGTGGTCTTCGTGACTTCGTGGTTAGAGATATAAAGGGTGACTCATGCGAAATTACAATGAAATCGAACCGAAAGTAGAAGACCTGTCGCCGGAAGAAGCCGAATTTATCGGCAAGCCGCACCTGAAGCCGCAGTTGTATCAGGATGCACTATTGGATGTTTTTGGGTTTTCGCAAGAGGCTGTAGAACAGAATCGGCGCGGCAAACTGACCAAAGCCCAAGAACAGGCGCTCACAAACGAGTTAAAAGCCGAAACAGATGGCATGTGGCTGACTTCGACCATTGGCTTAGGCGTGGCGCTGCTGCTGGCATTCATCTTCCTGAGCGAAGGCTTGCCCATGATTTATTTGGTGATGGGCGCTGGCGTCTTTTTGGGGGCATTATTGGCATTTAGTTCGCGGCGGCAAAACAAACGCCAGAACGATTTGCGCGACCGCGTAGAGAAAATTCGTGGCGTGCCACAATTACGCGCTGCCCGTCAGATGGAAGGTGTGGGACCCTATGTAATTGTTATCAACGAGAAAGTGTTCTTGATTCCTCATGCGGTCTATGAGCAGCTTGCCGACTACGAGATGCCGTTGTGCCAATTTTACTACACGGCAAAAACCGATACGCTGCTCTCTGCCGAAGTGATTCGCCAATTTGAGGCTGACCCCAAACTGAAAAACGAAGACTTGATGCTGGACGATGAGGACGAAAAAGCCAAAAATGATGATTTATTTTTGGAGGATGACGAAGCCGATTCGCAGCACAAACATGGACGCTAAAACCAAATCGTTGCCGGATGTGCCGGATAGACGTTTGGCAGCCGCCTTCAACTTTACGGAAATCGATTTAGCCGCCAATCGCAGCGGCTTTTTGTCGTGGGGGCAGCGATGGGGCTTGGGGCGTAATGGACAATATGTTGTTGCCAAAGCCTTGCCATTTCTGATGCATCGGCGATCCAAAATGCCCTCCAACCAAGTTTTGACCGTTTGCGGACGTATTCAGTTAGTGCAGCACCTTGAACAAGTGCAGCGCCAAACCAAACTGCGCGAAGATTTCCGGCTAATGTTGCCAGAACATGGATTGATATTTCGCTTAACTGCTGCCCAATATCGCGTTTTGGCAGAGGGTGTTTATTACCAAATTTATTATCTGGAAATGCCCCATCATATCCTCTCGTTAGAACGGGCTATGGATAATTGTCGGGATAATGCTTGAATTTTCGGGAAGTGTCTTTCAGAATACCGTAGACGGCGCGATAATCAGCACCGCTATCTATTAAGTGCAATACGAGAAAGACGTTTTCATCTTGGAAATCACAGTTGAAGCACTGCTTTTCGCCGGATTTTTGTTTACGCTGCGCGTGATGAATTATTCCGTGAGTACCATTCGGTTGGTTTTCATCGCCCGCAATCGGCGCGGGTTCGCGGCGTTGCTAGCATTTTTTGAGGCGCTCATCTTCGCTATCGTCACTGCTAATGTCGTCACCGATTTAACCAACATCATCAATTTGCTGGCATACTGCCTAGGCGCATCATTTGGCAGTTATACCGGGATGCTGCTGGAAACCCGCTTATTCACCAGTTACAGCACCATCACCATTATCACCCATGAACGCGGCAAAGAGATTGCAACGGCACTGCGGCAAGCCGGCTTCGGTGCGACCGAAACAAAGGGCGAAGGACGCGATGGGCAAGTCACCATGATTCGCAGCAGCGCCCTTAACCGCGATGTGCAAAAATTATTGGATATTGTGCGGGATATTCAGCCTGATGCATTTGTCGAAGTTGAGGCAGCGCGGGCGCTGATTCGTGGGTGGATACCGGGCAACCCCAACGCCAGTCGCATTTAAATTTCCAACATGACCCCAATATATTCGGGCATTTCATTGGTTTGCGCCAAATATTCCAAGCCGGAGCGGTCAGCGATGAAGACTTCGCGCCCTTTTTTCTTCAGCAAGCCGGCATTCAGCAAGCCACGTAATGCCCGCCCCACAACTTCGCGGGTTGTGCCTAAAATCGCGGCGATTTCTTCCTGATTCAAGCGCGTGGGGGTTTCGGCAATTTGGTCAGCATAGGTGGTTTCATGCAGGAATAATTTTGCCAACCGCGATGGAATCGTGCGAAACGTCATATCTTCGAGGCGTTCAATATATTCGCGGTTCACATGCGCCAATGCCTGCACATAATTTCGCAGCAAATCCGGTTCTTGGCTCAGTAAGGTCATCAAGTGGCTGTGGCTGATTTTGATGGTAGCTGCCCCCGTCACGGCGACGGCGTTATAGGGGTTATGCCTGCCATCTACTGCGGCGACTTCGTTAAAACTGGCAATGGGGCGCAATAATGATAAGGTGTGCAACCGTCCCTCTGGGCTAATCCGATAAATGCGTACCATGCCCTCTGCGACCACTTGGAATCCGGCGCACTTATCCCCTTCGTTAAAGATCGTTGCCCCGGCTTGATACACACAACGATGGGCGACAGCATCCAAGCGGCGCAGCACAGCGGGCGCAACACCTGTAAAAAAGGGGATAGCTCCCCACTCAATCATCATGCGAGTATCACTTCCTGAGTCTATGTTGTGGCAATTATAGACCAGCTTTTGACAGATGTTTGGGACTTTTGTTACATTTTTCTAATCGGATTATCAGAGAATTTGTGCTGCCACAATCAACCCCAGCACCAGTAATGCCGCCAATAAGCCCATGTTGCGTAAATCACGCAGCACATAGCCATATTCTTCGCGCAGTTGGGCTTCTGTCACTTCTTTGGTGGGATTCTCCAGCAAATATTCCACTATCTCATAAGTATTTTCGCCACGTTTTTGGCTGCGTTCTAGCTGCGCCGCGCTAATTTTACGGCGACGGGCAGACGCTGCTGCCGCCGCACTTTTGGTTTTTTCGGCAGTGGCAACGGCTGTTTCTGCGATAGGTTGGGCAACCGTAGCAGGTTGTTCAACAGGCGTGGCACTTTCAATAGGTTCAGCGGGTTCAGGATTTTCGACAGGCAACCCGGCTTGTTCGCGGGCGCGGTCTAATGTGGCTTTGGGTAAATTCGGTTGTTTTTCACGAGTACGGCGTTTCGACATGATATTCTGCTCCGTTGATTAGATTTTAGGCTTTTAACTTTGGCTCATGTCTAGATTGCGTGAAAAGGGTGTTGTTATGTAGGGTCGAGACATGCCTCGACCCTACCGAAAATTACCTATTTGAACATGAGCCTTTTAACTTTATCTACGTATCTACCCTATCGGCAAAAACGACGATGCGGTGCGAATTGACCTGATACGGATAACACGAAATAAGCGTGGCGGTGGGGCGGCTCTGGTTATCCATCACGCTGACCTCATCAGGGTCTACAATGTCGCTGCCTGTGATAACATACGTATAGACCTGTTTTTCGGTATGGATTTCAAAATAGGTGCCGGGTTGCAAGTCGTCCAAATGCCGGAAAATTTCGCCATAAATATCATTATGGGCGGCTAGAACGACATTGCCACTGCTGCCGGGATTCACGCCATTTTGTAACTGCCCAACCCCATTTTTCATCGCTTCCCAGTCTATACCCTGCACAATCACTTGGTCAACATTAATATCGGGAATCACGATACGACGGGCGGTTTCGGGGGTGATGGGCGGACGCGCAATTTCTGGCGGCAGAAAAATCAGGTCGCGCACTTGCGCCCGCAAACCCGCCGGAATCTCATCAAAATTGAATTGACCACCACCCGCCTCGGTGGGTGGTGTATGCCCACCGGGCAGAACAATGCTGGCAAGTGTTAATTGCGGCGTGGGCGCAATGGTTGGGATAGCAGCGCGAATCTGTTCATCAGCACGGGATTGGGCGTCGGCGGTTTCTTGCTGTAACGTCTGGATGCCTTCCAACATCACAAAGCCAACAACGACTAAGCCAATCACGGCGGCAAATTCCACCAACAGCAAACTGCGGTCTACGAAGCGCCGCCATAAGCTGCTGCCCGCCGTATTTTTGCGCTTGATGCCGGGGTCAATATCATCCTCAAATTGTGGATTATAGCCCGCCAGCGGTGCTGCCCCCTCATGCGGGGACACATCGGCGGATTGAATAGTCCGCCCGGTACGCTGCATCCGCTGGAGTTGTTCTTGACGGGCTTGGCGTTTTTTGATTGCCAAAATCCGTTCCAATTCTTCGATACTAAGGTCATCTACGGTGCGTTTATCGCGCATTGTGCCGAACCCGCTTTTAACGTTTGCCAGTTAGGTTTTTGCTATATGCTTTATAATGAACACGCAATATGATTGCCCATTATACTGGTGCTGATAAACAGTGCAACAGCCATCATGTCTAACGTAATATTAAAACCCGTAACTTTTTCCAGCGCAGGGCGGTATTGAGAATGACAAACATAATCTTAACATGCTGCGCCGCTTCTGGGATACAGGAGTACCGTCCTTGAATCGGACTGAGGAACAACGGTTAGTGGCGCAGGCGCAGCGCGGCAATAGCGAGGCTTTCGCGGTCTTGTATCGGGAAAATGTACAAGCCATTTACCGCTATGTCTATCATCGCGTGAGTGACCGCCACCTTGCCGAAGACATCACCGGCGATGTTTTCACCAAGGCGATTGAAGGATTAGGGCGTTACCAAGATACTGGCAATCCATTTCTGGCATGGTTATATCGCATCGCCCATGACCGTGTGATTGACTACTATCGCAAGGTGAATCGCCAACCGACAGAGAGCGATATTGAAGAACAGTCTATCCCCATCGAATCCGATATGGATAGCGGCTTGGTGCAAGAACAAATCTCCAGCGTGTTGCAAACGGCAATTGCCGATTTAACACCGGAGCAGCAACAAGTGGTGATGCTGCGCTTTGTTGAAGGGTATCGCATTGAAAAAGTTGCCGGAATCATGGGCAAAAATGCCAATGCCATTAAGGCGCTGCAACATCGGGCGCTGCGGGCGCTGGCAAACCGCTTAGAACGTGCTGGTGTTGATATTGAAAGTATGATGGCGGGCTTAACGTGAACGACCAACTAACTCCCCCGCAATTGGATATTTTGGACGCTTGTCTGGAAACCGTGCTGCGCCGCGAGAAAACCATCGCGGATTGCTTGGCACATTATCCTGATGATGCTGTTTGGCTCAAACCGCAATTGCAAACGGCACTCTTGCTGCGGTCACTGTCTGCGCCGGGAATGCCGGAAGATGCTGTAAAAACATTGGAAAACCGCGTGGTGCGCCAGTTTAACCGCAGCATGTCTGCCCCCCGCCACAATACTTCGGTTCGGTGGGTCGGCAAATGGGCAGCCGGATTTATGGTGGCACTGTTGATTGCCTTTGGTGGCGGCACGACAACGGTGGCAGCTTCTGCCAATAGTCAGCCCGGCGATGTGTTTTATGGCGTCAAACGCGCTTGGGAAAATGTGATTGTCTACTTAGCGACTTTGGTCGGTAGAGCCGATGAGGTGTGGTTGCATTTGGCACAAGTCCGGTTTGACGAGATGCAAACGTTGGCGGCAAAAGGCAATTTAGAGCCGGACATGCTGGATGAAGTGTATGGGGCAGTCCAGCGGGCAATTGTTTTTGCCGATAGTGATACTACTCCGCTGCTCGTTGTCTTTATGATGAGCGCCGGGAGTGAATTGCAAATTATTCCGCAAGACACCCTCATCGCCGCCCATTATGACCGGGTAAGCGCGATTTTAGAGCCGCATTTTGACCCTTCAGGGCGATTAGTGCTGCTGGACAAGACCGATATGCCCGATGTGCCACCCGTGCAAACCATCGCGGCATCAGCGACTGCCGAACCAACTTTAACGCAAATGCCGACTTTGCTGCCAAGCGCCACCCCCACTGAAACGCCGGGAGTATTCGCCAGCGCGACCTTTGATGCATCAGCGACACCTACGCGCACCCCTACGGATACGCCGACATCTACGGCAACAGTGACCGCTTCGTTTACGCCGACGCTCACTTGGACGCCGCTGCCGCTGCCCGCCGGGACACTCGTCACGGCAACGCCGTTGGTGGTAGTCGCCACAATGACACAATCATTATCATCGCCGCGCCTGACACCGACTGGGGCGCTGTTATACCCCATTCGCCCGACGCAGCTTGCGGTTTATATGACCCAAACCGCCATTGCCAGCGGCGAAATCCCTACCGAAGAAGTCTCGCCGCCTTAATCTCCACAAAAAGCATAAAACTTTTTCGCTCAAGTTCAAAACGAGTGATTTTCCGTAGTGTCGAGGCATGCCTCGACACTACAACAACACACTTTTCACGCAATTTGGGCATGAGCCAAATTTTTTGAACCGGACAAACGTCCGGTTTTTTTATTCGACAAACCGCCCATTCTGTGTCACAATGGGCAGCATAAATAATATCCCTAGTAGTCCCCGGTTTTTTGCAGATATTTTGTCTAAAAAATTATTATGACGTTTGTTCAGCAACCGGAAGGGATAAGCGATGGATTTATGCGTCATAGAAGGGGATGGTATTGGTCTGGAAGTCATTCCAGCCACCGTTGAAATACTCCAACATTTGCTGCCAGATTTAACGCTGCATCCAGCGCGGGCGGGGTGGCAATGCTTTCAGGAAACGGGTCAGGCACTGCCCGATGAAACCATTGCTCTAACGCACCAAATCAAAGCGGTGCTGTTTGGGGCTGCCAATTCGCCATCTTATCCGGTCGAAGGCTATTCTTCGCCAATTGTGCGGTTGCGGCGGTTGTTAAAAACCCATGCCAATTTGCGCCCCACCACCTATTTGCCAGTGCCAGCAGCGCGGGCAGGCGTGGATTTGTTGGTCGTGCGCGAAAATACTGAAGATGTATATGTGGGCGATGAATCCGTAGACGGCGATACTAGCACTGCTAAAAAAGTCGTGACCCGTGCCGCCACCGAGCGCATCTCTTACACAGCGTACCAATTGGCAGAGCAGGCACAACGGCGGCGGGTGACAGTCGTCCATAAAGGCAACGTGTTACCCCAAACCGATGGCTTATTCCGGCGAGTAGCATTTGAAATCAGCCAATATTACCCAGAAATTGAAACCGACGAACTGCTGGTGGATACGGCTGCCTATTGGATGGTTAAAGAACCGTCACGCTTTGATGTTATTCTTACATCCAATTTATACGGCGATATTTTGTCGGATATGGCAGCGGCGTGGGGTGGTGGTTTGGGGTTAGCCCCGGCGTTAAATTTGGGTGAAGATGTAGCGATTGCCGAACCTGTGCATGGCTCCGCCCCAGATATTGCGGGCAAAGGCATTGCTAATCCGACAGCAGCGATTTTGAGCGCGGCAATGCTGGTGCGCTATCACTGGAAAATGCCAGAGATTGCCCTAAGAATCGAAAATGCGGTGCATATGACATTAGAAGCGGGCATTTATACGGCAGATATTCGCCCAGAGAATGCCTTTTCAACACAACAATTCACGCAAGAAGTGAAACAGCGGCTCTAAACATTTGCCAACCTTTGAGCCAAAGAACGCATAAACACTACCCGCCAAGTTTGTTTAATCATTCTTGGCGTTCTTGGCGTCTTTGCGGTTCAAATAGTTATCGTGTTTGTTTACCGCTTTCTTCGTCTTCTTGGTACGAAAGCAAATCATCTAACGACATGCGCTGCAAGCGGCTTTCGGTCATCACTGCCCGCAGTTCAGTGTTAATTTCGCCATCTTCGCCAATATGCCGCTGAATTTCCGCATTGCTGGATTCGGCAAATTCAAATTTATGCAATGCCAAAACGACCCCATCCGCACTGATGCGTAACTGCCAACCTTTGTCCATCTCGCGTTGGTCATGAATAGCAAGGCGGGCGGCAGGCGAGATAAAATTGCGCCCGCGCTCCAATTTATGAATATCTTCATGGATGAACACCGGTGCGCCACTGCCATCCAAAATCTCGAACCGAATGCGCCCATTGGCTTTGCTGGGCAGCCGCAGTTGGACAAACGGCTGAACATAATCCACATCATCCGGGATAGACCAAGTGCGATACACGGTGGGCTGCGGCGAATCGCGGAATGCCATCATCCCCACATCCACCGCCAAAACTTGCACTTCATCTGGGTTTAAGCCAGCACGGGTGACAGCTTCTAAGGCATGACGATAGACGGGTTCGCTTTGGACTTGGCGCGTCGTCTGCCGCACTTCTTCCCACTCGTCATTATCCAGTTCGTAGTCATCTTCATAGGCAGTAGTGTTAAACGTATTGCTGAGTTGACTGTTATCAAACTGGCGTACCAAGAATAACAAGCCTAACAAAATCAACACCACCAGCGCACTCGATTCCAGCAGTGCGACTGCCCCCAATAACATGAGGATAAACGCCAGAATCATCGTATTGCGATTATTGCTAAAATTCATCGTGTGTTACCTCCGGCGGCGTGGGGTGGTGCTAATGCGGCGAGCGCCCCCTTCATCGGTGCTGCCCGACGCTTCTGACCGCGAACTGCTGCGTTGTTGTTGGCGACTTTGTTGATTTAACAAATCCTGCAACGTGGGCGGGATTTCTTCTTTCACTTCATCAATAATTTCAAACTGGGTGTAGCGTTCTTCTGCCGCCTGCGGTTGGTAATCTCCGGCGAGGCGGCGCGTGCGTTCATTGATGGAGGGTGCCATGGTAAAGCTGTGGAGTGCTGCCATATTGCCATCAATATACACCCGTAAATCCCATTCACCCGCCCCTTGAATATCGCGGTTGCCAGCCAGCGGCAAATGATGGTCTGCCATGATGCTCATTTCGCCATCGCGCAAGAAGGTTCGCATCTCATGCACATATCTCTGCTCCCCCGCATGATCGCTGATTTCAAACCGAATCACAGCATTGCGCTCGGCTTCTTCAGGTTCAATATTGAGGGTGACAAACGGGCGTACCCCATCATCATCTTTGGAGGCGCTGCGC
Source organism: Anaerolineae bacterium (assembly GCA_022842885.1). GTDB lineage: Bacteria > Chloroflexota > Anaerolineae > Aggregatilineales > Phototrophicaceae > JALHOR01. Next base: position 65 of record JALHOR010000081.1, on the reverse strand, counting down.
GTGCGGCGCATTGCCCTGCCTTCATAGCTGGATTGGCTGGCAATTAAGCCCACATCCATGATAAG
>JALHOR010000080.1 GCA_022842885.1 Anaerolineae bacterium | reverse complement strand
TTTACAGCATACGCGCCCAACCCCACCGCCAACACCTAGCGAAAGATAGGTTTGCAGGTGGGAAAATGCGGTACAATGTTTTCTTTGGCTAACCTAACCATAAATCCTGAAAACGTGTTTGGATTTGTAATGTACGGCAATTTTGAACCACAGAGACACAGAGACTACAGAGGTTTCACTGAGAAATGAGCCAAAATAAGAAAAGCTGATAGCTGACCGCTGAAAGCTAGAAGCATATTGAAAATTCAAATATAATATAATAACGAATGATTACATTTGGGAAACAGGCTCTGAAACCTCATGTTCATCGAAATTAAAAACATCTCCAAAACCTTCGGCAAAATTTATGCCAACCAAGATATTACACTCACCCTGCATACCGGACGGATTGTGGGTATCCTAGGCGAAAACGGCGCGGGCAAATCCACCCTGATGAAAATTCTGGCAGGCTACCAACCTGCGGATAGCGGCGAAATCTGGCTGGATGGCAAAAAAGCCGATTATCACACACCAGAGATGGCATTGGCGGCGGGCATCGGCATGTTGCAGCAGGATGTGTTGGATATTGGCGCATTCAGCGTCTTGGAAAATTTCATCTACGGGCAGAAACAATCCGGTATCGGCTTCACCTTGCAATCAGCGCACTACCGCGAAAAATTGCTGGCGTTATGCCAAGAATTAGGCTTCGTGCTTGACCCGCAAATGCCCATCAGTCAATTGTCTATCGCCCAACGCCAACAGTTAGAAATTGTGCGTTTGCTCGCTACAGGCATTCGGGCGCTGATTTTGGATGAACCGACTACGGGCATTTCTGCTGACCAAAAAGAGGCATTGTTCGACACATTGCGAAAACTGGCGCAGCAGAACATGACCATTCTGCTGGTGTCGCATAAGTTAGAAGATGTCTTGGCATTGTGTTCCGAAGTGGCGGTATTGCGTGCCGGGCGTTTGATTGAAACGAAGGCGCTCCCTGTTCCTAAAAAAGACCTCATTAAATTGATGTTTGGGCAGACGATGGTGGTGCCGCAATTGGCGAATAAAGAATTATCCAAAGCACCCATTGTCTTAGAACTCAAAGATGTCACCCTGCATGAAGGGCGCTTGCATATCCCCCATATTCAATTTCAGGCGCGGGCAGGCGAAGTGATTGGCTTGGCAGGCTTGGATGGCAGTGGGCAAAATTTGCTGCTGCGGGCGTGCGCGGGCTTGGTGAAAACGCGGGACGGGCAAGTGTGGCTAAACGGGCAACCGATGACCGGGCGCAGTTATCCCGATTTTTTCCAACGTGGCGTGATTTTTGGGGCGGCGGGCAGATTGGAAGAAGGCTTAATCGCTGGACTGACGCTTGCCGAACACCTCACGCTTGTCATGGCGGATAATAAACCCAAACGCAGTATGTTCGCCAATTTTTTCATTGACCGTACCGAAGTCCAACGCATCACCGAAGAAAAAATCCAGCATTACAACATTCGCGGCACTGCCCACAGCCGCATCGAAAGTTTGTCGGGGGGCAATCAACAGCGGGTCTTGATGGCAATGCTGCCCGATAATCCGGCGGCGCTCTTACTAGAACAACCCACACGCGGCTTAGATGTCGATTCGGCAGCGTGGATTTGGGAGCAATTACTCGCCAAATGCGCTAGCGGCACGGCATTGGTGTTTAGCTCGCCTGATTTAGATGAACTTTTACTTTATAGTGACCGTATCATCGTGTTTTATGCCGGGCATCTAACCATGATTGACCAACCGCATCAGATTACAGCCGACCGTCTTGGGCATCTGATTGGTGGTGTGGACGAAGATTAATTGCATTACAATCACAATTAAATTTGCATATTTTATTAGCTTCGATAGACTCTGTTCGCATAATAATTCTTCACGAAAGATACCATTATGCGGATTTCACGTCGCTATTTTTTGCAAGGATTGGCAATGGGCGCAATTGCCAGTTGGAATATGCTGCCCGTTTTGGCGCAACCTGCGCCCACATATTGCCCGATTATGATGTATCACCATATCAGCCCCCCGCCAGAAACGACCAATCAACATTTGATTGATAATGCCGTGCCACCAGAGGCATTTGCTCAACATCTGGATTATGTGCAGCAAGCTGGATTTACCTCTATCACTATGCGAAATTTATGGGCAGGCATGATGGGGGCAACTGCCCTACCGGAAAAACCGATTGTGTTCACGTTTGATGATGGGTATTGGAGTGCTTATGCTCATGCTGCGCCACTGCTGCTACAACGCGGTATGACAGGAACAGTCTACATCATTACTGGCATGGCAGACCAACCCAGTTATTTAACGTGGGGGCAAATCCGTGAATTGCACGCCAGCGGCATCGAAATTGGCAACCATTCGGTGATTCATGGCGATATGTCGCGCCAGCCCAAAAACCAACAGCGCAGCGAAATTGAGCAATCTACGCTGAGTATCGAAGCGGCAATCGGTGTGCGTCCAACTGCCTTTGCTTATCCCTTTGGGCGGCAAAACGCTATCACACGCAATTTGCTTAAAGACTATGGGTACACTACGGCGGTCACGACGATGGATAGCACGCTGCATTATGCCAGTAATCCGTATTACATGGGGCGCGTGCGCGTGCGAAACAGCACCACCTTAGAGGCATTGCCTTGGCTGATGAATCGGCGGGACTGACAATTTTTGACATCATCGTGACCAACATCGCACGGGACAATAGTATGATTGTATGGGATGGTTTGTGCGCTAAGATAATGTTATGCAGTTGGTAACATTTTTTATCGGAAAGGCACGCTTTATGCTGGATTTCGACTTATTCACCAACAATATGTTCGCTTCGACTTTGGCGCTAACGGTGATTCCGATTGTGCTGATAGCCCTCTTTTTATTGTTATGGGCATTATCGGCGCGGCGCAAAGTCCGCCAGAGCAACGATTGGGAACAAACATTGGGCAAGGTCTTATTTTCAATGGTCGAGACGCGCCGGGGTTCCAGCGGAGGAAGTGGCACATCTACATCGTACTATCCCAAGATTGTGTACGAATATCGCGTGATGGGGCAAGTTTATCATGGCGATCGCTTTAATTTGGGCGAAGTAGGGTTAGGCTCGTACAAGCGCGTCGCTGCCACTGTTGCTGAGTATCCTGTGGGTAAACAAATCGAAGTGTATTATAACCCCACGAATCCGGTTGAGGCTGTTTTGCAGCGCAAAGCCCCTGCCAGCAACCTGTTGATTGTGATGGTCATCATCATTTTGGCAAGTTTGGGCTGCACTGTGGCGATGATAGTGGGTGGCTTTGGCTTGATGAATCAATGGATAAGCAATTTGATCGCCAACCTGCCCCAGTAAAACTTGCAACAGAGCAAAAACCGCCCTAATTGTTTGTTGCAGGCTGATTGGCAACATCATTCTGGCACGTCAAATTTATAACCGATGCCCCACACTGTTTGAATATAGGTGGGTTTGCTGGCGTCCGGCTCAATTTTTTCGCGCAGGCGGCGCACATGCACGGTCACGGTGCTTTCGTCACCAAAAAATTCATAGCCCCACACATTATCCAGCAGTTGCATCCGACTAAACACTTGGCGCGGATGGCGTGCCAAAACCATAACAAATCAAATTCTTTCGCCGTGAGCATCACGGGCTGATTATCCAGTGTTACGGTGCGGCTGCGCGGGTCAAGATGGAGCTTATCGAAGGTCAGCGGTGTTTCGATAACGCCTGTTCCAGTGCCGCTGCGCCGCATGACCGCTTTGGCGCGTGCCACCAATTCTCGCGGGCTAAAAGGCTTCACCAGATAATCATCGCCGCCAATTTCAAAGCCATGTAATCTATCGGCTTCGTCGGTGCGTGCCGTCAGAAAAATAATCGGCACATCTCCATTGGTACTCAGCGGCGCATAATCGCTAGGGTTACGCAATTTGCGGGTAATGGCAAAACCATCAATGCCCGGCAGCATAATATCCAGCACGATTAAATCCGGCTGAGTATCGCGCAAGAGCGCCAAAGCGTGTGTGCCAGTTTCCGCTTCCAGCACATTAAAGCCTTCTAGTTCCAAATAGCGCCGCACCACTTCACGGATGGTTTTTTCATCGTCTACAACCAGAATTGTCGTTTGTTTTGCCATGTGTTATTTTGCCTTATGGATAGCTTTTAGATTTGTAATGTACTGCAATTTCGAACCACAGAGACACCGGAGCGCGTAGACCCTGCCCATCGAACACAGAGGTTTCACTGAGAAATTAGCCAAAAAGAAACGCTGATAGCTGAATGTTATGCACATGTTGAAAAGCGCAAATGATAATATGAAGAACTGTTACATTTACAAAACACGCACTCAGCACTTCATTCTCAGCACTTTCATCTTTCATCTTTTAACTCAGCACTCAGCACTTTCATCTTTTAACTTCCAACTCAAAGCCCTACTCTCTGATTGTGTGACCTTAACTGGTGTTACACTTAATTTGCCGTTACACTTAATTCTATACACATTTTTTATGAGGATATGGGAGACAGCATCATGGCAGCGCAACCCTTGATTGCAACCATTGTCGGCATTCCACAAGCAACCGAAGTTAATGTTCGGTCTACGCCCACCAACAGCGTCAACACCAATATCGTGTTCAAATCGCCCAAAAATGTCGCCGGACAAGTCTTGGAAGTCCAACCAGATAGCGCCGGAACAAATTTAAATGGCAAAATTTATCAATGGTTTCGCATCAATTTACCGAGTGGGCAACAAGGTTGGGTGCGCGACGATTTAATTACGGTGGTGGGCGATGGCACGCCTTTTGGATACAGCGTTTTTGCAGCACCCACAACGCCCTTTTTTGTACAGCGTAATGTGGCTGCGCCTGTAGCGGTTGCTCCCGCAGCACAACCTGTTCAGCCCGTGCAAGCCGTTCAGCCTGTTCAACCCGTGCAACCCGTTCAGCCCGTGCAACCTGTTCAACCCGTGCAACCTGTTCAGCCTGTGCAACCCGTGCAACCCGTGCAGCCTATGCAACCCGTTCAGCCTGTTCAGCCCGTCCAGCCTGTCACAACCGCACCAACTGTTGCCGCCGCGCCGATTGCCCCGGTCGCCAGTGGCGCGATTGCCGAAACCGAAATGCGGCGCATTCGTAAAGCAGCGTTTGCTATTACTGGCGCATTTGAAGGACATGGCTACGCGGCGTACAACAATTATGATGCAGGAATCGTCAGTTACGGCATCATCCAATTTACGCTGGCAGCCGGGTCATTGGTTACGGTGGTGAATCGCTTTCTGGAACGTTCGCAAAGTGATGTCGCCAATCAACTGCGCGGCTATCAACCGCAGGTGAGTAATCGTGACCCGCTATTACGGAATGATACGCGCTTCCGGGATTTGTTGATTGCGGCTGCTAATGATACCACGATGCAACAAGTTCAGGATGAGGTCGCCAGCGAAGGCTTCTGGATGCAGGTGGTGGATGGGTATATTACGCCGCGTGGCTTAAAACTGCCCTATACATATGCGCTATTGTTCGATATGGGTGTGAATTTTGGCGTGAATCATGGGTTTGTGCGCTTGGCAGAACAACAATTGGGCGTGCCATCGCGCTCTAAACCGGGCGAAAACGGCATCACCGAAGAACAATTGATGACCCGCGTCGCATTGTTACGCAAAGATTCGCATGATAGACAAGCACAGCGCGATAATTTGCCCGGCTTGGCAAAACGCGGCAACTTCTGGGTGGATTTGATTAACAAAGGTGATTGGCAGTTACAAGGCGATGCCAATGGCACGGTCAACATTAACGGAAAAATCATTCAGGTGCGGAATTTTTAAACACGGTTTATCCTTTCAGAGTATAATTTAATCAGAACTTAAAATACTCTGAAAGGAAGTCCTGCATGTCGGTGGATTATTTTAAAACTGCGAGAGAATTAGTCCAATTCCAAGCTGGCGATATTATTTTTGACGAGAACCAACCCGGCGATGTGATGTACGCCGTGCGCGAAGGCAGCGTTGAAATTCAGCATAATGGGCATATTTTGGAAGTGTGCGAAGTTGGGCAATTCTTTGGCGAAATGGCGTTGATTGATAGCGAATATCGGGCGGCGCGGGCTGTTGCCAAAACCAATTGTACGCTGGCAAAAGTGGATAAACATCGTTTCACATTTTTAGTGCAAGAAACCCCCACCTTTGCCCTCCAAGTGATGCATACGATGGCAAATCGCTTGCGCCGCCAAACCCGCGCCACCAATTAAACATATTTGTAACTGCTCAGGTTGTTTTTTGCCCTCACCCTAGCCCACCTTGCAGCCCTCACCCTAAATCCCTCTCCCGCAGGAGAGGAACTTTAACCCCCATGTTGGGTCTTGTCTCCCCTTCTCCTTGGGGAGAAGGGGCGGGGGATGAGGGCGGAGTAGTTACACATATTTAACATATATAGTCCGATTTCTTCATCAGAATCGGACTATTTTTTAATTTGACAATCAGAACATTTGGTCTTATACTCTTTTTGAATATTTGTTCTATCCAAAGAGGGATACCACCATGTTACAAGCAGTATGGGTCGAAATTCCAGTCAAAGATATTGAACGCGCTATGAAATTTTATGCCACCGTTTTTGAATTTGCCCCCACTGAAATTCGCAAAGAAGATGTGCGTCTTTCGGCAACCATGGTCAGTACCGGTGAAGATGGCAGCCCCGGCATCTCGCTCACGCAGACCAACAATTTTGACCCCGGCACTAAGGGACCCTTGGTATACTTGAACACCGATAAAATGGAACCGTATATCGAGCGCGTAAAAGCGGCGGGCGGCAAAGTCGTCACGGGCAAAACTTCGATGGGCGAAGCGGGCTTTTATGGGCTATTTGAAGATACCGAAGGCAATTTGCTCTCATTGTATGCCTTTGAATAAGCATTTATTTTCGTCTATTCATCCGCAATGTCCCATGCTTCCATCGTCCATGATTGGATGCGGCGCAGCGTGGGCGCAAGATTAGCTTCTTCATACGCCAGATGCGCCAATAAATGGTCTGATAATGCATTCAACGCTCGCGCTAACATGAGGCGGGCGGTTTCATTTTCGACAATTTGTGCTGCGATGGTTTCGACTTCATCCAACAATTGCGCGACGATTTTATGGTCACTCTCCAAACGGTCTATCACCCCATGTATCGCTGGATTTAGCCGGCGCAATGTAGGAAACCATAAATGGTCTTCGTGCTGATGATGCCCATGCACAAAATGACAGTACTGGATGCAACCTGCCCGCAAGCGCCACACGATACTTGATGATTTAAGCGCCTGTATGCGCTCGGTAATGTCTTCCAAAGCCGCACCCTTGGCAACATCGGCGCTAACGCTGGCAACCACTTGTAAATTTTCGCGCAATAGCTCATGAATAAATAATAGTTCTTGCAGCATGGCTTCACCACGCGGATGAGTTTTGCCTTCTTCAACCAATTTCATCATCATATCCTCTCCTGAAAATAGTGCTGAGTGCTGAGTTCTAAGTGCTGAGTCAAAAACGGAATGTTGCCTATCTATGGGTCAATGATCTATTTTCATTGCTCGTGGTGTATTCTTTCATGGACAACTCTGCGGTTAAAAATTACAGTATATTACATTTCTAAAACACGCTCTAAATACCATTATCATCCCATTGTCCATGCTGTTCCATACGGTGTCTCTTCGCTACACTAGCATTTTGGTAAAATTATGGGGCAAATTAAGCCACTGTAACTATAATTTACTTCACATTATCAGGAGCGAGACTATGCCTGTTCTGGCGCTCGTGGGCTGCGCCCACATCCATGTGCCGGGTTTTATTAAAAAGCTGCAACAACGCCCAGATTTTCGGGTGAAATCGGTCTGGGATTACGATACAGACCGGGCTGCCCGCCGGGCGGCTGAACTTAACGCTAGTGTCGTGGCTGATTTTAACGCGATTTATGCCGATAGTGAAATCGAAGCGGTGATTGTTTGTTCGGAGACTGACCGCCATGAAACGCTAGTGCTGCCTGCCGCCGCCGCCAAAAAACATCTCTTTGTCGAAAAACCGTTGGGATTTGGCGCAGAGGATGCTCGCCGCATGGCACACGCGATTGATGCAGCCGGTGTCTTATTCCAAACAGGCTATTTTATGCGTGGGCAACCCATGCATTTGTTCCTCAAAGAACAGATTGCCCAAGGCACTTTCGGCAAAATCACGCGCATCCGGCATAGCAACTGTCATCAAGGCTCGTTGGGCGGTTGGTTCGATACGGAATGGCGCTGGATGGCAGACCCGGCACAAGCAGGCGTCGGCGCTTATGGCGATTTAGGCACGCATTCACTGGATATTTTGATGTGGCTAATGGGCGATGTGGCATCCGTGACAGCACGGTTAAGTGTCGTCACCGAGCGTTATGGTGATTGCGATGAATCGGGCGAAGGCTTGCTGCAATTTTCTAATGGCGTGCTTGGCACGTTGGCAGCGGGTTGGGTAGATGTTGCCAATCCGATTACAGCACTCATCAGCGGCACTGAGGGTCATGCGATTGTGCGCGATGGTGAGGTGTTCATCACCAGTCAGCATCTGCCGGATACCGATGGCAAAACGCCTTATACTGAACTGCCTGCGGCGCAATCATCTGGGTTTGATTTGTTCTTAGATGCCCTCGCAGGCAATGCCTCTGCGCCATTGGTCACAGCACAAGAAGCCGCCGCCCGCAGCGTTGTGATGTCTGCCATGTATCAAGCACATCAGGATAAGGCGTGGGTGAATATTGGTTAATCATTTTCGCTCAAGTTCAAAACGAGTGATTTTCGGTAGGGACACGGCATGCCGTGTCCCTACAAATGCACACTTTTCACGCAATCTGAACATGAGCCTCATTTTTATATAACCTGATCCAAAATAGGACGTATCTCATGACAAACAAATTGAAAATCGGCATTATCGGCGTTGGCGGCATTGCCAAAACCCACATGCCCGGCTGGGAAGAATCTCCTTATGCTGAAGTTGTCGCCGGCTCAGATGTGAGCGAAGCAGCATTAAAAGCGTGGGGCGAAAAATATGATGTCAAACACGTCACCACCGACGCCCAAACGCTCATCAATGACCCCAATATTGATGTCATTGATATTTGCACCCCCAATAATTTTCATGCGCCACTGGCGATTGCGGCGTTGGGTGCAGGCAAGCATGTCCTATGTGAAAAGCCACTTGCCCCTACCCCAGATGCCATCCGTGAGATGATCGCTGCCCGTGATGCTGCGGGCAAAATGCTTATGACAGCGCAGCATCAGCGGTTTACAGGCATTGCCAAAGCCATGAAAGCCGAAATTGAAACGGGCGTTTTGGGCAATGTTTATCACGCCCGTAGTTGGATGTTACGCCGGGCGGCTGCCCCCACGCGCCCCGGCTTTATCCTGAAAGACCAAGCGACAGGCGGCGCGTGCATTGATATTGGCGTCCACATTTTGGATTTAACGTTGTGGTTCATGGGCAATCCCCAGCCTATCGCCGTAACAGGTGTTGCGCGTACCGAATTGGCACACTTGCCCGGCGCGTTCAGCATTTGGGGCGGCGCTATCCCGCCGGAAATGAATGTGGAAGAATTTGCGGCGGCATTCGTGCGCTTTGACAATGGCGCGACATTGATGCTGGAAGTTAGTTGGCTGCTCCATCATGATACCCCGGTTGAGGATATGCAGATGTGGCTGTATGGCACAGGCGGCGGCTCGCATTATCCACGCGGCGAATTTTTCCAATCCAATTATGCCACGCAGCAGCATTATAATCGCGCTATCAAACGCACGCAGGATATTCGCCCACCCCATGCCCAAGAATGCATCGAATTTGCTGAAGCAGTGGTGCAAGGCAAACCATCGCCCGTGCCTGCCGAACAATCATTACAAGTGCAGACGATTTTAGATGGCGTGTATCGCAGCCAAATCGGCGGCGGCGAAATCCGGCTGTAAAGTTTCGCACAATTCATCGCTTTTGGCTCATGTTCATATTGTGTGAAAAGTGTGGCGTTGTAGGGTCGAGGCATGCCTCGACCCTACGGGAAACGACCCAATCTGAACATTAGCCTTATTTTTATAGGGGTAGGCGACTATCCCAAATAGGAGATTTTTTCATGACACCTCAAGATTATTTAGATGCTTTATTGCAACTCCCGGCAATGTGGGGCGCGAAAGTTTCCCCCGATGGCAAGTGGGTGGCATGGACATGGTTTCGGACTGCGCCGACTGCTGAGGTGTATCTTGCACCCACCGATGGCAACCAACCGCCGCAGCGCATGACCGATACGCCCGAAAATACCATTTTCGTCAATTGGACGCCGGATAGCCGCGCCTTATTGGTGGAACAAGATACTGGCGGCGATGAGCGTGTGCAAATTTTCCGCATTGCGATAGACACCCCTTTGGTGATGATGCCTATCACCGAAGCCAATCCGAATTATTATTTGCGTCATCCGCAACTGCATCCCAATGGCTATTATTTGACGTATGCCGCTAATATTGATTTGGAAACAGGGGCAGAAATTGAACAATCGTGCATCTATCGGCATGATTTACGGACAGGTGAACGCAAGTTACTTGCCCGCCCGCAAAAAGCCACCTATGTCTATCCGCTGCTGAGTCCGACGGGCGACTATATCTTATACAATCGCAAGGATTTACATCCGTCCGGCGATCAACTGTGGCTTGTGGATATTGAGGGACAACAAGACCAAGAAATTCTTAATTTTGGCGCGGATAAAAAAGCCAATGCCGATTGGTTCCCCGATGGCAAACGCCTGATTATCACCGAAGAAAAAGATACATATACGCGCGTTGGGATTTATACACTGGCAGAGAGGTCAATCCGCTGGTTGATAGATGACCCCAAGCGCAATATCGAGCAAGCCTTTGTTCCAAAACGTAGCGCGTCAGTCGTCATTGGCGAAGTGCAGCAGGCAAAAGCGCGTTATTCGCTCTTGAACCCAGAAACTGGAGACGAAATTCAACTGCCAGATATTCTCGGCACTCTAACGCCACTCACACCGGTAGAGGGGCATGACTGGGTAGGACGGTATCACAGTTCACAGCAACCCCCAGAAATCGTGCGTTTTTCACTGGATCATGTTGACCCGACAACATTTATCCGTATTTCTCGTGTTTGGGAACGCACAACCCTGACGCAAGCCGATTTAACACAAGCCAAAAATTTCACTTGGCAATCGGTAGATGGTTTGACCATTCAGGGGTGGTTATATCGCCCGCAAGGCAGCGTCCGTGGCACAATCGTTTATGTGCATGGTGGACCCACCGCGCACAGCGAAGATGCCATCAATCCGCAAATTCAGCTTTTCGTGCAGCATGGTTTTAATGTGCTTGACCCCAATTATCGTGGTAGCACGGGCTTCAGCATTCCGTATCGAGAAGCCATCAAAAAGACCTATTGGGGTGGGCTGGAACAAGAAGATATTCGCACAGGCATAGAAACCCTTATCGCGGCAGGCATCGCGGAAAAAGGCAAAGTGGGCATTACCGGAACATCGTATGGTGGTTATTCATCATGGTACACCATTACCCATTTCTCACCAGATATTCTGGCAGCATCAGCACCTATTTGTGGCATGACCGATTTAGTGGTGGATTATCACACCACGCGCCCGGATTTGCGCCCTTATAGTGAAGAAATGCTCGGTGGTACGCCCGAACAAGTCCCAGACCGTTATCATGAGCGTTCCCCAATCCATTTTGTGCAGAACATCAAAGGACGCTTGTTGATTATTCAGGGGATGCGTGACCCCAATGTAACGCCGGAAAATGTGAATACCGTCACGAAAGCACTGCACGATAGCGGCATCGAATATGAACTACTGGCATTTGATGATGAAGGGCATGGCATCAGGAAACCGAAAAATCAAAAAGTGTTGTACGAAGCCCTATTGAACTTTTTTGAGAGTGCCTTTGTCCATTAAGTCTATCCTTTGTTCGCATGGTCAAAAATCGAAACATGACATTTAATCATAACGTGCGGTGTCACTTTAACAAATCTGCACAAATAGCAGCGATTAGGTGATATTGTGTAACAAATCTTGATGTATAATGAGACGGTAACTATGAATGACAAATGAGAAATCTTGTGGATTATTGTGGTGTTATTAGCGCGTAAAATCGGGTATCTGTTGTGTGGGGGTTTAGTCAGTATGGCATTATTGACTGCGCCCCTCGTCGGGCAAGATATTACAAATTCTATGACACCCACACTAACCCTAGAAAGCACAGCAGAAGCATCACCTTCGCCTGATTTTTCTGCCACACCCTCCCCCACTGTTGAGATATTTGCTACCGTCACTTTTGACGCGAATACTATTCTCCCAACGCACACATCATTGGCGACAGAAACGCCCATCGCGGCTACCATCTTGCTCCATACGGTCAGCGGTTATGTGTATTATCAAAACAGCAGCCATGACCAACACAGCCAAATCGAAATCGAGATTTTTACCGACTCGCGTGAATTCGTTGCCAGTGCATTGACAGATGCCGCCGGTGTTTATCAAGTGGCAGTGCCGCTGGCAATGCCATTCTGGATTGTGGCAGATGCCCCGCTGCACCGTGAAAATGCTGTGCGCGTGCTGCCGGGTGAGGCGCTGCCTGTGCTGGTTTTGCTTGGCGGCGATTTGAACGATGACGATTGCGTGACATTGGCTGATTTGCAACTGTTCGGGGAGCAGACTATCGCTTCGGATATTAATCAGGATGAGCAAATCACGATTGCTGATGTCGCTATATTGACAGGCAACTTACAACCAGCCTGCGAAATTTTTGCGCGGACGCTGCCACCGACGGCAACAACCACTAGCACATTCACGCCCGAAAATACGCTCACACCAGCGCCAACTTTGGCAGTGAATATGACGACAACAGTCTCACCCGTAACAAATATCCCGGACACAGCGGTTTTTACAGAGACGCCGCTGGTGATGCCACCCACTGACACAGCGAGTCCAACCGCAACAGTGACGGAAAGTGTACCAACGGAAACAGCGCCGGCAGTCCCGACTGTTGAAAGTACGCCGGAAATAAGTGGAGGATAAACGATTATTTTTATTTAAGAAAATGTGTTGCTTTCATACCAGAGTTTATTATATAAAGGATGCTGACACCCTATGAAACGATTAACGCAGCGCTTTACAACTTTTCTGTTAGCATGGGTGCTGCTGTTGGCGCTCAGTCTGCCGGTCATCGCACAATATTCGCTCATCATTGTGGATCCGCTTTGGCAGCCGGGTGAACAATTAACCAGCATCAGCGGCGATGCCCGCACGGTTGAATTGCAAATTTTTGGGCAAGGCAATGTGCAATTCTGGGCAGTGGATTTAACATGTGGTACCGGCTTTGGTACGGAACTTCTGAATCCGGTTATCACTTGGGGACCCGAGTGGGGGACGAAGAACGTTGATTTTTATGAATATCTGCCCGTCAATTTTTATCAATTCGGCTCCTTAAAAGCCTCCGCTACCCGTATCGGCGCGGATAAAACGCCGATGGGCTTAAATGGTGCCGATTATGATATGCTGCTGCTGACCATTAAATTTGATGTCGGCGATTTGGCTAATAATACCTCGATTTATCCGTACTGCTCCTTCACTTTTTTGAACCGCAATGGCGAAGTTTTAGTCTATGGCACTCAGTACAATTATGATTTATTGGCGCTCACGGTGGGCTATAACATTCGTGGGAAAGTCGTGCGGCAGGGGTATTTTGCCCATAACAATATTGAAGTTGCCTGTTTGAATGTCGCTAGCAATACCACCTATACCACCTTCACCGATTATTATGGCAATTTCTCCTTCGGCGGTGCCTACTTCAAAACTGCCAATCCGCTGCGCGATAAGGGCTTGTACCGCTGTACCTTCACTAGCAAAATCAACGGCACAACGGAAGATGCCCTGTATTTGCAAGAACGCGCTGAAATTGATTTGCAGACTGCCGATTATTATTTGCTGCCCGTAAAATTAAAGGCGGGTGATATTGACCGCGCTGGTGGGCAAGTGAATGTCGTCAATATCAACGATTTGGCGCTGGTGACTGCCAATTGGTCAGGTTTCAATTATGTGACGCCGTATTCCACAGGCGATGCAACGGGTGACGGATATATCAACCAGAACGATTTAGCTGTTGTTTCCAGCAATGTCGGGCGTACCGATACCACACCGCCCGCGTATGGACATGTGATTTACGGCTTGGCACGGGATTTGAATGGGACATTCCCCAACAGCCGTTTATGGTGGGGCGACCGCAACGCTGGCGAAGTCCAAACTGCCCTTTTCAGCTATAACCGTGATTTCTGGCCCGCCGTCTCACCGGATGGCAGCAATATGGTTTTCACCCGGATTGATTATTTGGGTCGGCATCATCTGTATCGTTCCAGTTTGGAATATCCGTATGGCGTGCAGTTTACCCCCGCATCGTTTACTCGTGAGGCATTTGCGCCATCTTGGGCTACCGATGGCAAACGCATTGCGTTTATTTGTTCGCTGCCTTTAAATTCCTCTGGAGCGATTAATTCCGGTGGAACCTATGTCTACAATGAAGGCGATGTGTGCGTACTAAACACCAGCGATTTGTACGGCAACAGCCTCGTTATCGCCCGTGAAGATGCCAAAGTGTACCCACCTGCGTGGTTCAATAACACGATGTTCATTTATGCCGGAACACCCTCCAACACCGTTTGCCCGAATCGCTTGTGCTATTATGATTTTGCCACCAACACAGGCGGATTGGTCAACATAGGGGGATTAAATGTCAATGACCGCGTAGATATGCCGGTCATAGCGAATTACAACGGGACAAATTATTTGTTCTATCGCTACTATAATAGCACTTCACAAATTTACAATGTGCGTGTGGGCAAAATCACCTATACCAGCGGTGTCATTGGCGGCGGCGTGACAGCGGCATTAACCAATGGGGCGCATGAAAATGTAGACAATACCACAGGTGCTGATTATTATGCGGTGTCCCCGACATTGGATGTGATGTATTATTTGTTCAACAGCTACACCTTCAAAAATGTGCTGAACCAGAATTTGCCGATGATAGGCGATTTTAGCTGGAGCAGTGCGACGAACCATATCGTAGATGGCTTTGTCGGCAACCCCAACGCCAGTTCAGGCTCAGAGGGGGTCTTGTGGAATGGCAATTTGGGCGATCCGACGCTTTTGCACGCTTATCGTGCGACGATGGATTGGTTGCCATAACGATTTTCTCAAGTTCAAAACAAGTGAAAATCAGATGATTGTAGGGGAGGGTTTAGAAACCCTCCCCTACAAAAACACGCTTTCTGCATATAAGCCTAACATTTTTTAGCATTCACGAAATAAGCGTTGATTTAAGTAGGGCGGGTGTTTAAACTCGCCTCCACATCTTAACCCTGTTAATACCTCGGAATGCGAGTCCCATGCGCCGAATTGCCCTTTGCCTGTTGCTGCTTGCTTGGTTGCTATGGTCTATCTTGCCATTGCAAGCTCAAAACAATACGTTACTCAGCCTCCAGAGCGAGACATTATCGCTGCAAACCGGGCAAACATTCGCCATCACCATTCAGATTGAAAATATCCAAGAGTTATGGTTAGCCGGGGTCGAGATTGAATATGACCCAGAAATGGTCTATATCATCGGAACGTCAGCGGGGCAACCGATTACATTAGGGGATGTTTTTGTGGCAGGCAGTTTGACCTTAGATAATCGCGTGACTGAAAATACCTTGTCTTATGCTGCATCGCGGGTTGCGCCACAAGACCCGTTCAGCGGCAGCGGCACACTCGGCACATTCCAAATTTTCCCGTTACAAGCTGGCACAACACAGCTTCTTTTTCGGACTGCCCAAATGACCAAAGTCAATTTTGTGGAGCAAGATGGGCGACGAGTCGGGGATTCGACACAAGCCTTGCCTTTCACCCCGGTGCTGTTGGAATTGACGATTACCGGGGCTTCGGTCACGCCTCCACCAGAATTCACCGCTACCCCGACGGCTTCGCCCACAGTAGACCCGGCATTGCTGCCCGCCGAAGGCACTGCCCCCGTAGAGCCAACTTTAGTCAATGTGACAGCAGCCCCGCGCCCAAATGCCACCCCGACTCCACTCGCTTTGCTGGAAACACCCACAACGGCAACCGATGCTGGTGGTATACCCGTGTTAGTCATGGTTGCGGTTGGGTTGATAGCTTTGGCACTCGTGGGATTAGCTGTGCTGTTGCTGATACGCCGCACAAAACAATAACCTTATTCCCCTAAAAATCATATCAAATGACACCCCCTATACCACTGGGGGTATGTTATGAATAGAGCATGGTTTAATGACACTACCTCAAGAGGCTATTGTGAGACAATTTTTGCTGCTGCTGTTGGTGGCATTTTGTGTGGGCTGCGGGGCAAATCAACCGCCGCAGGTTGACCCGAATGATAGCGTGATGGTTTTGGCGCAAAAAAATTATGATACCTACTGCGCTCATTGCCATGGCATCGCAGGCGGTGGACAGCCCGATGGTACTGGACCCGGCACACATGAATTTACTCGTTCACGCGGCTACCATGTCGTTCCCAAGCATGATAGTTCCAGCGATACTTGGCAGCATCCCGACCAACTCTTGTTTGAAACGATAAAATTTGGCACACACAGCCCACTCAATCTGTATGTGATGTCGCCCTATGGAGAAACACTTGATGATGATGCAATTTGGGGTTTGATTGCATATATGAAATTGTTCTGGACGCCACAACAGCGTGAACATCAAGCCAATTTAACCCGCCAATTTGCCGAAATCCGCGACGATTGGGAAGAGTACAATTTGGATATTTACCTGACGCCCACTGCCGAAACGCCATCATCGTAAGCCGTTCATCCGGCAACGATGCGCCATTTATGGGCAAACCTAATTAGGATGGTTCTGTTGAGGATGGATTCAAAGGCTTGATAATATCATGCCGCGCCCGCTGCCAAATTGAGCCACGATATTTGCCATCGTTTTCATAGATATAAGTTTTGGCGGCATCGCTCAATTTAACGACACGTTTTTTGTCCATGCCGATCATCATGGGGATAGCATCACGCACTGCCCGGAGTGCCTGTATGGATACTCCATTGGCAAAGCCGCGTGCCAAATACCCTGCCATCATAGTCAAGGTACGGCGTGGCGATTGATAATATTTATTGAGCAGATAAATCGAATTGCGTGCCAGATAATAATAGCGCCCGCTTTTCCAGTTGGTACGCGCTTCGGGGTCTACTTTGTGTAGGACAGCGGCTTTGGGGTCATACAAAACCTTATGACCACGATGAATCACTTGCAGCGCCAAATCCTGTTCTTCGCACAGGAAAAAGAGCGCCGGGTCATAATGAGCGCCTGCCCGGATTAAACTCCGACGAATGGCATAACCAGCGGCGACATAGCGCGTCGTCAAAAATTCTTCGTGGCGTTTTTCGTAAAATCCGGCGGGATATGTGACCCATGCCGTTTTGTAATCATCCCGCGTGGAAAAATTCTTGATACGAAATGCCAATAACCCTAGCTGCGGGTCGTTGTTGAAACGGTTGACGACATATGCCAACGTATCAGGAGTATCTAATTCAGCATCATTGTCAATGCCTACCACATAATCGGCAGTTCCTTGCCCGGCAGCAATATTACGCCCGGCACACGAGCCAACATTATATCCCATCTCTGTCAGTACAATTTTGTTCTCATCTGCCAGTTTCCGTAGTGCATGAATCGATTCAGCATTGCTGCCTTGGTCTACAACATAAATACGTGGCTGAACACCCCGCTGCTGGAGAACGCTGTTAATCGCTTCTAATGTGGCTTCGGTACGATTCCAAGACAAAATAATGACATCCACAACGGGGAGATGAGGTTGCGACATGCGCCGTTTTGCTCCTACTGATTGGGAGAAATGATGACGAATTAGACAATGATTGTATTTGGCTATCGCTATCACTATAGCCGCGTTTAGGACAAAATGCAAACGCTGATAATTATGGCACAGGGCAAAAATTTAGCCCCTTAATTGCGATGGAATGCGGGCAAATGGCAAGGGGTATCTAGCGCCAAAAAATAAAACTGGGGCAACACTGCATCATAGTTGTTCGAGATTCTATAATTCTATAGCAGGAAACCTTACCTCATTTTTTGTTTGCTCCTCACAATCTGGTTCTCATTCAATAGCGTTTTCACTACCTAGATTGACTTCCGATAAATTTGTAAGATAATGTAAGTATTCATTACAGATTAAATACAATTTTCGCGCCGTTAGGCACAGATTGACCTTATTGAGGATAAAATTTTATGCCGGAGCATGATAAAGCCCCGCAAAAACCGGTTGTTGAATCCAAAGAGCCAACTATCGAGCAAGAAACTGCTGCTCCAATCTCCCCTACTTCGCTAACCCTAACAGCGATTCCTAAACCCCAACAGGTTATTGGGTTGCAACGCTTAATTGGCAATCGGGCGACGCACCGTTTGCTAAACTCAAATACCCTCCATGCTCAACGGTCAGCAGGTGTCGAAGAATTTGCCAATGAAGAATGGATCCCAGTAGAAACAGAAACACCACAACCCACTTATGCGCCCCCACCGCCATTTGTCCCAAATCAGGCACATACATCCGGCATGACACAGCAAATTCAACGCGAAGGCGCTGGTACAACCCCGCCGCCGGATAGCGGCAAAACCGGGCTAGGCGATGCATTAGATGTGGTGGCTCCATCGTCCAATTCGCGCTGGTCATTATTGAGCGAAGTCATGGGGGCTGTGCAAGAAGAAGAAAAAGCTGGAAAAGCCGGTTTAGCCAGCAAAACCGCGTATATCATAGTCACCAGTGCCGTGTATGGTTTTGATAGCAACGGCAATCGGAAAGTAAGCGCCTCCATTAAACCCGATAGCAGTTTTCCTTCGCCGGGCTATTATCTGAGCGTGCGTGGCTACCCTGTTTGGAAAGTGTTAGCACGTAAAAATGGCAAAGTGCAGTTCAGCGATTTTACAGTAGACAATGCCGCCAATACCCAAGTTTCCAAATGGGTCGGTGCTGAAAGTTACAAGCAACTCCAAGCCTTCCTCGATACCACCGGGTCGCATGGCATCATCATGGTTATCAACCCCGGCAATGACCCGGATGATGATAACACTAGCGAAGAAGGCGATAGCGAAGGCGGCGCAGAATCAGCCAAAGCGCAAGTGAAGCAAGTCAGCAAGATGATTTCGCAGCTTCGCAAAGAACGTGCTGCCAAAGGTGCAGGCGGCAGTGGTGGCAAAGACCCCAATAGCAAAGAACACGCTGGCGCGAAAAAAGACGATAACTCTTTACCGGATGGTGTTTGGCATCAGGAACAAAACAATAAACAATATGTCATTCTCACCGTTGATGGCGCTCTACGGCGGGTGGAAATACAACCCAATGAAAGCCCAGTGGAACTGCTCAAACGCATTGAAAATGCGACGGTTGAACTGCGAAAATCCCGCGACCCCGAACAAAGTGTTGGGCTAACCAATGGCGCAAAAGCCACGGGCATGGTAGACCAAACCCAATTTGGAGAGACGGCATCGGGTGAGCAGAAACCCGCTGCTACAGGTGCATCCGGCGTGGGGGCATCGCCAGCCGTGGTCGGAGAACGTTACGATAATCTCAGTGCCAATGCGCCGCCTTATCCCGCCCGTATCATCAATTACGGCGCAGATGTCACCGTCATCGGCGCGACCAATCGTTTTACGATGGAAATTGATTTTGGCATGGCGGGCGGCGATTTATTGAGCCAAGTGACTGCCCGGATGCAGCCGATTCATTATTATTGGGAATTGATTGATGTCACCAATGTGAAGCCAGAACAGCGCAAAGAAGTCGGCGAAAAAACTTCGATTGGTTCTAACCAAGCGATACGAGCGACATCGGGTGCTGCTTCGGATTTGATGCGCGGGTTGGAGGCAGCGGGCGAAGATACGCTTAACGACCTAAAAGATTTGACCAAAAATCCAGAAACCTTGATGCTCGATTGGCCCGCCCGGTCAGCGTGGTTAGGGGTGATTGCCGTTAGTAATGTGGTGCAAATCGGCGGGTCACTCATCAGCAGTTATATTTCGCTCATGTCTACCCCCTTAAATGAGCGCAGCATGGGGTTTGACCGCGAAGGCGATTTTTTGATTCGCTGTGTGGCAACGCCCGTCCCCTCTGACCGCGTGCCACCCGACCAACGCATTATACGGGCATCTAGCATTCGCGCTATTCCGGTGCGCGTCCAGAAAGTGAATACACGGGCAAAACAGGCGCTCGAAGAAAAGCCCGAAGACATCGCCGCGATGGAAAAGCAGCTTAAAGACATGCAAGAGGGTGATGCTAAAAAAGCGGTGCAAGACAAATTAAAACAACGCCTGAACGAAACCACGCCCGATGCGGTGAATCGCCAGTTAAAAGATACCGATGAAAAATTGCGCGTTTTGTATGACCTTGAATCATTTGACCGCGATAAAAAACCGCGCTCAGAACGCACCATTGCTGCCCGGATGCTAGATGTGCAGCTTCAACTGCTCAATATCCCGCGAGATGAATATCGGCGCGGTTTAATGGCACAGTCCAAGCAACTCGCCGAAATTTTAGAAAGCATCCAAAAATTAGGCGGCAAAATTAAAGGCACAAATTATCGCCCGGATGTCGTCTTAGCCTCCGAAGAAAATGGGCAAGTCATCAAAATGCTGATGATGCTTGGTGAGGGCGAAGGCTCTAAAGATGGCAAACGAGTCTATAATCTGATTGATGTGACCAGTTCCAAAACGCGCGGCGTTTATGACGGGCGCAGCACCAAAAGCGGCAATGAGGGACACACCGAAGCGATTCGTAATGCCTTCGTCAACTTCCGCGAAAATAATGGGTATGGGCGCGGCACGATTGCGCTCAAACTACCCCAAAAGTTGCAAGATGATTTGGGCTTTAATATTGCCATTGATGCCCAAATGCGAAGCGCCCCCGGACAAAAAGAACGGGTGATGAATCGCCTGCGTGACCTTGCTACCGCTGCCGAAATTGCCGGGCTTATCTTAGCGGGTCCGGTTGGGCTAGCAGTGGGGGTTGTCGGGGGTGTGGCAGGGGGCATTGTAGCCATCCACAATATGGCGAAACGTGCCAGCGGAGAACGCCTAACTTGGGATTTTGAAACCATCATGGATATTACGGCAGTCGTGGGCGCGGCGATGTCGGTGGCACAATTGGGGTCATTTGTCGCCGGACAAAGCAAACGCTTCTCCAAGGTGGCACAAAAAGTCGAAAAAGGATTGCATGTTTTTGGCGTGGGCATGATGGCAGGACAAGTGGTATTCATCCCTGCTGGATTAATTTTGCAATTTGAGGAAATCGAAAAAGCGGCAAAAGAACAAAATCTCCCACCCGGCGAAGTGGCAGCGCGGCGGGCAGAGGCATTATTAGGCGCGGTGAAATCCGGCATTGTTACAGTGATTTCGGCAGGCGGCGGTTTTGGCTATGACCCATTAGCCCCCAAAGCCAAGAAAAGCCCGGCGGATGCTGTGCCAGAAGGTGGCACAGATAAACCTGTATCTGAACAAACACCCCCAGCAGCACATGCACCCATTATCCCGGATGTGCCTAATCCACCTGTGCCGCGTGATACGGATACGACCACTGCCCCGACGGAACAAACACCTGCCCCCCAAGCAGCGGGGACGACTGCGCCACGCAGCTTAACACCAACGCCCAAAGCCCCAGCAAAAGTGACGGGCGTTACCAAATCTAGCCTTGCTATGGAAATCATGAAGGCATTAGGCATGGGCGGATTGCCGCAGACGGGGCGCATTCGCATTACCGAAAATTTGGATGCCCAATGGCAAGCCGCCAAAGGGAGCGCCATGCCCGCCGATTCGCTTGGTTTCCGCGATACTGAAGCCAACATCCTCTTTTTAGACCGCGCCCGTATGACGCCCGATGTGCATGATTTGTTGATGAAGGCGCTCAAACAACGGGCGAATGCCAACCGTTTAGCGCGGTCAGCGTTGGGCGATGCCATTTGTGATTCTTTTGTTCAGCATACGCTGGAATTGTTATTTCATGACCCACAATACCAAGCCCCAGCGCGGGGAGCCGGCGCTAATTTGGTAGATTTGCTCATCGTCCGGCTAGAAACCGCTGTTGGCTCGCAAGTCTTGGCAGATGCTATCCTGAACGGAACAGTGCCGGGATTACGGGCGGCACTCACCGAAACCTATGGCGCAGCACGGGCGACAGCGATTGAAGCACTCATTAAAAATGGGCAGCCTATCCGTGCATCGCTGCTTTTGGAAACACCCAATAATACGGCTCGCAGCACCTTCGGTGAGGCATTTTCGGCGGGTGTTGAAGATATGATGGCAACCGATGCCGGGGGCAAAGCGCGTAACCCAGAACGCTTAGGCGTTATTCGGGAGATTGCTGGCATAGTGGGCGTGGATGCCCTGACGATGGCGCTGCTCAAAGGCGAGGTTGAGCCAGTTCGCACGATGTTAGAAAAGGCGCTGGGCCCGCAATTGGCGGAACAACTTATCAAAGGGCTTAAAGAAGGTAATCTTGCCACCGCAAAGAAGGCGCTCAAAGGTGAATTAGAAGTTGTGCCAGAAGCCGCCGACGCTAAAACACCCGCCAAGAAGACCAAGAAAGACACCAAAAAACCGGATAAAGTCGCAGCCGATGTTAAGCAAGATACGCAAGCCGAGCCGAAAGACACCGCCCAACCGACGACACCGCCTGCTCAAGTAACTGATGCACCCGCACCCAAACATCAATTGGGCAAACAAGGGGCGGCGCTTAAAGATGCCCTCAGCCGTGACCCCAATGGCAATCATCAGGCACTTGCCGAAACGGTCATCAAAGAGGCGGGCAGTTTTAAGAAATTGCGCGAGATGGTGGGCGAAGGCTCATTCGGTGCAGGCGAACTGATAGAGGTTGCCAAAAACCAATTGCAGAATGCCCGCATTGAACTCACCAATCGGATTGTGCAGGACATCATTGATGCCGTAAAAGCCCGCTACCCCAATATCGAAATTACGTTGGAAGATATGGGGACGCCGGGCTTTGGTAGTGACCGCGATGCTACTGTAAAAGCTGAAGGCAAAAATGCCGATGTGCGCCAAAAAGTCAAAGCCAGTGCAGAAGTGGTGGACTTGGCATATAAAAAATTGCGCGAACTCGGCTTAGA
The DNA here is from genome assembly GCA_022842885.1 of Anaerolineae bacterium. Lineage (GTDB taxonomy): Bacteria > Chloroflexota > Anaerolineae > Aggregatilineales > Phototrophicaceae > JALHOR01. Next base: position 2,428 of record JALHOR010000080.1, on the reverse strand, counting down.
CCCGGATACGCTTTTGGATAGCAATTTTTACACCGAATTGCATGAAAGCAGTATTGCCGCCACACCTGAAGAAGCCAAAGCCATTGCTTACGACCAATCGGTGGTGAGTCTAGCCGAACAACGAATGCAGATGGATGATGCTCAATGGCGCAATTTCCGCGAGCAGCAGTTGGCGGCGTTGCCAGCGAAAGATAATCCGTCTAACCTGCAAGACCGTTTATCGGCAGAAGCCCGGCAGCGTGCCGAACAACAATTAGACGCTGCGGAAAATCTGGTCGAAACGCGGCTCGGCGGCAATGGCACATCGAGTCCAGTAGAACGCAAAGTATTGAATGAACGGCGTCTGAAACTTTTAGAGCAGCGGCGGCAAGAACTCATCGAAATGATGGGGCGGACTCCGCCCGCCAATCCCCGCGAAATCCGGGCGTTGATGGCAGAGGTGAAGATGCTAGAACCCGATGCCTATGGAACACGCGCCGCGAAAGAAGGTGTGGTAGACACGCAGCAAGGGATGGCACGGGCAGAATCCACCGCCGATGCCAACAAAATCTGGGATAAGCGGCAAACCCAAAAAGCCGGGTCTCGCGCAGAATTATTCCAGCGCATGGCACAAGAAGCCTCTGCCAGCCTAGCAAAAATGTTTGGTCATGCCAAACCCAAGAACAATTCGGCTTCCGATGCTCGCGCTTTGGCAAAATATTTAGCGCGGATTTACCATGCTTTCCAAGAAGCTGGACTCGGCAAAGTCATGCATCCTTTCGTAGACCGCGCGGGCAATATCATCGCCACCAAACTCGAAACGCTCTCGGATGTTGCAACGCTGCGCGAACTGCGGGCATGGGCGCAGGATAACAATATGGGGGCAATTCCCGATGCCGAATTATTAGATCGGTTTGTGGCAGAATCGCAAAAATTAGGGCAAGACATCACCACGCGGTTGCGAACCGCCGAAATGATGGATCATGTGTTTGATAATCCCGGCGATATTGCGCCGAAAGACACTGCGCCGGATTTGTGGAAGACGGGACCCGTCGCCAGCGATGCCAAACAACACGAAGCCTATAAAGACCGGCTGCGTTCCCAAATGCAAAAACCCATCGTGGTAGATACTGACCTCAAGAAAATTGTGGATGCCAATTACCGCGATAATGCCAAAATTGGCAGCGGCAGCACCGCCGATGCTATCCGGCATGAACGCGCCACCGGGGGTAGTGTGGGAGGACGTGAACATACACAAAAAGGCGAAGATACTGTCCGAGCATTACAATATTGGCTGGAAAGACACCCGCTGGATGAAAAAGATGCCCAAGGCAAACCCCTCATCAACACAGCAGAAGCCTTCAGCCAGCGCAAAAATGACCGGGCGGCTGCCGAAAACATGATTAAAGACTTGGTAGATGCGTTGAAATCCGCAGCGAAAGCGCAATAAATTATGATTCTCGCCGCCAAGATGATGCCTTTGATTTTACATTGGATACCCGCTTTTCGACCCAGTTGGCAAGCGCATTTGGCGTATTGGGGGGGCAATCCGGCAGGCTTGTGTAATGATATGCAAGCCTTCAGCAACTACGTTATTCAAGCATTGCAGCAATCAGAAGCCTTAGATTTGCCGCTTATCTTTGACCTAATTGAACATTTGCTGAAGAATGGCGAAAAAACCGTGAAAGATGTGGCGGCGACGTGTTTCCTCGAAAATTTATTGAACAGCGCCTCAACTGGCGAGATTGATGTGATGGCATTCGCGCCTTATGTAGGCGAAGAAGCCCGCAAATATTGCCAAGCATGGGATGATTTCACGGGCTATCAATGGTAATTTTTGTCATCGGATAGTCGCCCTTCTCATCCACTTTTGAAATCCATACGGCAGAAAAAAACACGGCGGGGTTGCCATCAAGACACCCCGCCGCGTTAGTTTATTACTATCGTGTGGAGCAGATTTTCACCTGCCCCATTTTAAAATTAGCCGTTGCTGGCTTCCTGAGTGCTTTCCGCTGGAGCTTCAGCAGGTACTGCTGGAACTTCAGCCGGGACTACGGGTTGTTCAGCGGGTGCTGCCGGGATTTCGCAACCCACAGCATCCACTGCGAGACCTGCTGCCGTTGCCGGGCAAGTATCTGCTGCGTCGTTCACGCCATCGGCATCGCTATCCAACTGTGAAGCACCGCAACCATTGGCGTCCACTTCGGCATCCTGCGTGCCAGCGCACAAGTCAAGTTCGTTGGCAACACCGTCTTGGTCATCATCCAACACAACCGGTTCTTGCACTGCCAGCGGTTGAATGGGTTCGTCAAGCACAATACCTGTGTTGTTGAACGTGCAGGTGGCATCGGCATTGGTGACATCAATCGCCACCGTGTTGTTATTGATGGTCATTTGCTGCTGGTTGCACGTTACGCTGCTGAGTGTGTAGCCTTGCGGCACCAATTCC
>JALHOR010000079.1:23823-25987 GCA_022842885.1 Anaerolineae bacterium | reverse complement strand
GTCATGCCCATGAGTGTGCGCCCATGAAAACTATGGGTGAAGGCAATCACGCCCGGACGCCCAGTAAATGCTCGCGCAATCTTGATGGCATTTTCAGTGGCTTCTGCGCCGCTGGTAAACAGAATAGATTTTTTGGGGGCATCGCCCGGCGCAATCGCATTCAGTTTTTCGGTCAGCCGCACGTAAGGTTCATACATAGCGACCTGAAAACAAGTATGCGTCAATTGGTCAACTTGGGCTTTAATGGCTTGCACAACCCGCGGGTGATTATGCCCCACATTCAGGACACCGATGCCGCCGATAAAATCAATATATTCGCGCCCTTCAATATCCCAGACCCGCGCCCCTGCGCCCCGCGCCAAAAAAATCGGGTGCGCCGTGCCTAACCCACGCGGGATATTCTCGTTACGAAGTTGCTGCAATGCCGCGGTGCGGGTCGTATCGCCGGAGGTTGTCATAAAAATATCCTATAAATCATGCTAAATTGGCTGCCACACCCGCAATAAAAGAGCAGCGACAACGGCTATTATTAAGCGCAAGTTAAAACAATCCCCAGATTATTTCTCTTTTTTACGAAGGTGTCAAGCAATTCACGCAAATCTCATGTGGCATTTATCTCTATTCAACTATTAGAAATGAGGGATAATAAGTACAGTAGCCTTGGAATACTATTTTTACTCTTGGAAAATTGACAATGAAAATTATTGATATACAAGCCTGTGTGATTGGTCGGCAAGAAGAACACAGTGGCGGCAGCGTGTGGACATTTGTCCGCATTTATACCGACGAAGGCATTATTGGCACGGGCGAATGTAATTCCGGTGGACCCGGCTATTCCGGTTTTGCGACCAAACACGCCATTCTTGCGATGAAACCACGCCTCATTGGTGAAGACCCCTTTAATATCAACCTGATTTATGAAAAGTTGCGGCGCGGTGGGCGTTATGGTGGCTCATCTGAAGCGCCGTTGATTTTTGCGCTGACGGGCATTGATAACGCACTCTACGATATTGTGGGCAAGGCATTGGGTGTCCCGGTCTACAAACTGCTCGGCGGCAAATTCCGCGATAAAATCCGGCTGTATGCGGATTGCCATGCAGGCGAAACCGAAGACCCGAAAGCCTATGGCGATAAAGCACAGGAAGTCATTGCCGAAGGTTTTGGTGCGGTCAAGTTTGATGTGGATAGCACGGGTATCGGCAAACTGGATGCTTATAACTGGACAGTCGGCGCGAAAGAAATGACGCATATCATCCAACTCATTGAAGGCATTCGGAACGCCATTGGTTTTGAAGTGGATTTAGCCATAGACTGTCATGGTCAATTTGATTTGCCATCCGCAATCACGTTGGCGCGTGCCGTTGAACCGCTGCGCTTATTATGGCTAGAAGAACCTGTTCCAGCCGAAAATGTGGATGCACTAGCACAAGTGCGGGCGTCTAGCAGCACGGTGATTTGTACGGGCGAAAATCAATATACGCGCTTCCAATTTATTGAACTTTTCGCGGCAAAAGCGGTGGATGTGATTATGCCGGATATGGCAAAAGCGGGTGGCATTGCCGAAGGCAAGCGCATTGCGGATATTGCCGATGCCCATTATATCCCGATTGCGCCGCATAATGTCTCATCGCCATTGGGCATGATGGCGGCGTGCCACATTATGGCATCGGTACCGAATTTCTTGTTTTTGGAATTTCATGCGCGTGATATTGCTTGGTGGAACGATTTATGCGAGGGCGATACACCTTTCATCCAGAATGGTTTTATGCCCGTCTCCGAGCGTCCCGGTATTGGTGTGGAACTAAATGCTACGGTAGCAAAATCGCTATTATGGAATGGCGATACTTATTTTGATTAAAAACATTTTCAAAAAGGAAAAATAACATGTCATCGGTGGCTGAATTACAAGCCCGTTGGGACAAAATCCGCGTGGCGAATTTATACGATATTATGGATAGCATGGGTTACGGTAATCAGTGTCTAGATTTGGGTATTCGCCCGTTGTTCCCCCACCAACATTTGGCAGGGCAAGCGATTACCATCAGCAGTGCCGCCTACCCGGTGCCGCGTGCTGAAAATCCTGATGGTTGGACTGCCAATTATTTTGATGACTTGCGTAAAATTTTATACCCCGGCAGTGTGGTCATCGTGGAATCGGGTGGTG
>JALHOR010000079.1:0-23813 GCA_022842885.1 Anaerolineae bacterium | reverse complement strand
AGGCGGCGCTACTGGGATTGTCTTAGATAGTTATATTCGGGATTATTTGGGCTTGGAAGTCATTCCGAATTTTACAGTGTGTGCAAAAGGCACCTCCCCCATCGAATCTGCCAGCCGCTGGCGCATGACTGACTTAAATAAAACGATTGGGATGCCCGGCACACTGACCAGCCGCGTCCGCATCAGCCCCGGCGATTGGGTCGTAGGCGAAGCCGATGGTGTGATGGTCGTGCCGCAAGCAATCGCTATGGAAGTGTTGGAAAAAGTGGAAGATTTGGAAACCCGCGAACAAGGGATGCGCGAAGATTTAGCCGCAGGTGTCTCGTTTGAAGAAGCCTACAAAAAATGGGGACGGGCGTAGATAGCCTTTTGGCAGGTCAGCATTTTATAGAGAACAGCATTAAATCACCTATGATGCTAAGATGATTTCGGTATGGGCGGGGCGATTTTCCCGCCCATGCCAACTACGCCGTAAGATATTCTGGACGATAAGTGGCTTCTGGTAAGGGCTTGCCTTGTTCTTGATACCATTCGATAGTGGCTTGCAGAGCAATTAACACTTCCTGCAAAGCCTCTTGTGGTGTATCGCCAAAGGCTGAAATGTGTTTGAAATCTGGCACATCGGCAATATAATCGCCGTCTTCGGGGTCAAAAAAGATATTAATGTGGTAGGGATAGATTATTTTGAGTCCGAGCATACTTATATTCTGCCATAAATGGGTGGAGATAAAGGATAGAACTTAAAGAATTTCAATGTATTAGCCAGTCTTGGCAAAGATAATGGAGTTGATGCACCTATTTTAGGCTTAGGACAGGCATGTTCAACCCGTCCTTTTTTCTCTCTAATTTGCTTTAGCTGGCGTAGACTGCCTGCTGCAAGCCTTTTAAATACCCAATCGCAAACAAACGCCCAATCGTGGTATAGCCCGCATTCTCATTGGCATCCCCTATCATGGTTGGCACATGGTCAGGACGATAGACGCCCTCAAAGCCAATTTCCCGATACGCCCGCATACATGCCAGCATATCGGTTTGTCCATCATCATGAAATGTCTCGGCGAATTTTTGCGGTGTGCCGCGTACATCGCGCAGATGGACGAAGAAAATTTTGCCCTGCTCACCAAAATGGCGAATCGCCGCCGGCAAATCGTCAGTCATCAGCGTGAAATTGCCTTGGCACAGCGTGATGCCATTCATCGGACTTGGAAACATATCCAGCAACCGCTGAAAATTTTCAACACTCCGCATGATGCGCCCCAAACCGCGAATGGGCGATAACGGCGGGTCATCCGGGTGCATTGCCAATTTCACTCCGGCTTGTTCTGCTACGGGCAACACGCGCTCCAAAAAATAATGTAAGTTGTCCCACAATTGGTCTTCGGTCACGATGCCATATTCGGTGAGGGGCGCATTCTGCATCAAAGCATGGTCATAGCCCGTGACGAGTGCGCCGCCCCGCGTGACAATCGTGGTCGAAGTCCGCATCCAGTTAAAAACGGGCATCCATTCATAACACCAAACCGGAATGCCCAACGCGCCCATATGACGAATCAAATCGCACGCTGTTTCGATTTCTTCATCGCGCCCCGGCAGCCCCAATTTCGCCTTATTCAGCGGCGGACGGCTTTCTAAGACCGCTAGGTTAAATCCAGCATTTTCATAAGCGGTTTTCAGCCGCAGCAACGACATATACCCCCATGGCAGATTGTCTTTATCGGGGCTGTTCAGCAAGTCAAAATCCATTGTTCCCACCACATGGTCAACCCCACATTGTTTGATCAACGTCCATAAGGGGGTTTGCTGGGGGGGCAAAACTTCAGCAATATTCATCATGTTTTATCCGTGTAGAGATGAATAATATTAATGTTTTTTCGTAACTATTCAGGTTGTGTTTCTGCCCTCACCCTAGCCCACCTTGCGACGGGGCTTCATCCCGATGCGTTGTCGCAAGGTTCGCCTCCCGAAGGAGAGGGACTTCACATACTACTCGTTTTTAGCTCCCCTTCTCCTGTGGGAGAAGGGGCGGGGGATGAGGGCAGAGGAGTGATACTATTTTTCTCTGTGAAACCCTCTGAGGTCTCGGTGCGCTCTGTGGTGATATTTTGCTTTTCTTTGCGGTTCAAAATACCTAGCGCAAGCGTGCCACCAAAAATTCTGGCTCAAAGCCGATTAACTGCCGCGCTTTGTCACTGTTGATGAGTGCTGCTGAACCAGATAGCTCCCCTTTGACAGGAATATTGGGATAAAACCAGCGTAGCAATGTGGCAGTGTCATAATCCCAAAAATTAATTGGGTCATTGGCGAATAAGGCATGAGCGCCAGTATATTCAGCGGTGATGCTTTTTTCGATGGCTTGGGCAGCGTCGCGTTCATCCAAAAATGTCCAAAAATTAAAATAATCCACATGAAACGCCCGGAATAATGAGTCATCACCGAAGTAACCAATATCCGGGTGCGTCTGAATGGTGGCATATTCTTGTGGGCGCTGATGACGATAAGCGATGACATGCTGTTTGGTTTGCACCAACCGTTGTTGGCGTTCTGCCTCTGATAAGCTGGCTAATTCAGCATATAAGGTATGGGCGGCACTGCGGCGCTCTTGATACATGTCGCTGGCAAGATAATCATGCGGATAGACCCAAGGAAAACGCAATGCCACGCTAGAAATGCCATCGCGCCGCCAATAATACTCGCCGATTTGCTCAATTGTTTGCTTGGAAAAAGAATACACATCGTTGGTAAAAATAGGATGGACTTCATCTATGGGCAAATAGTGCAAATGCAAATCGGTGATGTTGTACGCACAGCCGATGGCATTAATCGAACTGGCTTGCACCACGCGCTTGATGCCATGCCGTGAAGCCGCTTCAAACACGTTATAGGTGCCAGCCACATTAATCTGAAAAGTATCTGACGCAGACACTAACATCGGCGCAGGAATGGCTGCCATATGCACGACCACATCACAGCCACGCATTGCCTCATACAGCGCGGCATAATCCAAAATATCGCATTGCACAACATCTAAGCCGGGCTGTGAGTCGCCGGCAATTACATCCGCAGCGCGGATATGCCACCCTTTTGGCAGCAAACGTTCAATGACCGCTTTGCCAATTCTGCCGCGCCCCCCGGTTAAAAAAACACGCATAAATTAGCTCCACAAGCGGTCACTAGCGCGTTCATGCGTCCACATGTCCGTCGGCTCAAAAACGCCGGGGTCAGCAGGATGCAAAAATTCGCGGCACGCTTCGATATTTAAATCGGTAAATCCGAGACCGGGTGTTTCTGGCACGGTGATATAGCCCGCTTGTACCAGCGGTTTCGGCAAGCCATCAATCAAATCATTCCATGCGGGAATATCTGCCGAATGATTTTCTAATGCCAAGAAATTTTCTGAGGCGGCGGCACAATGCACACTTGCCAGCGCCGCGATGGGTGTGCCTGCCATGTGCATCGCCATAGCAACGCCACGTTCCTGCGCGTAATCCGCGATTTTTTTAGTTTCCATGATGCCACCAGAAGTCATAATGTCAGGGTGAATGACGGCAACGGCACGATTATCCACCAACGACTGAAAGCCTTCTTTGAGGTAAATATCTTCGCCCGTGCAGATGGGTGTAGTCACCGATTGCGACAGGCGCACATATTGGTCACGGAACTGCCACGGAATCATATCTTCATACCACGCCAATGAGAATTGGTCGAGTTCGCGCCCTAACCGAATGCACGATTCGAGATTTAAATGCCCAAAGTGGTCAGCCGCCAGCGGCAGTTCATACCCCACAGCATCACGGATTGTTCCCACGTATTTGACGAGACTATCAATGCCCTTGGTGGTCAATTGAATGCCTGTGAAGGGATGCATGACGGTATTGGTCTCTAACATGCCGGGCGGGGCGCTGAGGGTGCCGGGAATCTCCGAGACCAAATCTATGCCGACATCCATCTTCAAAAACTGAAAACCTTGCGACATGCGGCGTTTTAGTTGTTCTGCCATTGCCAGCGGGTCTTTCAGGGAAGGTGTATCGGCATAACACAAAATCTTATCGCGGAATTTGCCCCCGGCAAGTTGATACGCTGGCACGCCGTAGGCTTTGCCTGCCAAATCAAACAATGCCATTTCCACCGCGCACACGCCCCCACCCTGCCGCGCATGAAAGCCGAATTGTTTTATCTTGCGGAAAATTTTATCAATATTGCAGGGATTTTCGCCCATGATGCGGCTTTTGAGCATGAGGGCATATATTTTGCTGCCCCAATCGCGCACTTCGCCATAACCAGAAATACCCTGATTGGTATCAATCCGAATCAGTGTGCAATCCATCGGCAGTCGCGTCAGTGAAATCGTCCGCATATCAGTAATGCGTAAATCTGATGGGCGCGAATAAGGATTAATATTTTGTTCCAAAGACATAATTTCAGTCATAAAAATAACATCTCCCACGAAGTTTGATATGGGGGCTATTGTAACGTATTTCGGCAGTTGGGGGGTAAAATGATTGTTGGAGTGTAGCAAAATCAGTTCGGCATCAAGGCTTAATCAGCGGCAACAAAAACCACCACAATTTTCGTGATGGTTCTTGATATTTTAGTAGTGTTAGATGATTAGGCTAATCATTTTTTCTCAAAGATACCAAACTGTTATAGCTCACCAAGGTAGCTGGAACTAATATTTCCGTCGCATCGGCTCGGATGGTGAAGACTGCCCCACGCACTGACCCATCTTCCAACACAATCCAACCGCCCACATGCTTGTCTTCGCCAATGATAAATTCAGAGCGATGGAGTTGGGCTGTTTCCGAGAGAGTCAACACAAAGGTTTTGGTTGTGCCATCCGTGAAGGTGAAAGTGCCTGTAGCCGTCTCGCCATCAATCGTCAATTCAACCATGTTGCCATTGGCGGCAGTGATGCTCACCGCGTTATCTGTATGTTTGCCAATAAACCATTGGGCAATGCCGACGGTGCCTTCGTCAGGTTGACCATCGCAGATATAAATGATGACATCTTCGCCTTGCACCGCAAGTCCGACAAATTCATCGTGGAGTTCGTCCACTGTGCCAACAAACAAAATGAATTCAGCTTCTTCTTCATCTTGAGCATAGCTGACGACCGCAATACCCAAAATCACCAGCAATGCCACAAAAAACAATCGTTTAAAAAACATATAGCCCCCTTCTTTGGTTAAAAATGCATTTGTTTTGCATTAATAATCATTGTATTGAATTCCCAAGAAGTGTCTATAAAGGCACGAACTTTTATACGATGTTTTTATTGTCACATTAAATATGAATTTAAAAAATACTTCACTGACTAATCCGTAATGAAACTCGTTATATGGATGCATTGATAAATTCTGCCAGTACCTGCGCGACTTTGGGAGGTTTAAGGCGGTCGGTACGCAGGATACGATAGCCGCGCAATGTTCCCGATGGCGCATACGGTTCGATGCCGTAATTTTGCGCCTCTGCCCGCATGATGGCAACCGCTTCCGGTGTGATGTCGCCCATCTCCAACAACCGTTTGGCTTTTTTGCGTAATCCTATGGGCAAAAATGACAAATCTTCGGATTCTTCAGCTTGGTCAAAATCATCTTGGCGTTTGCTCAGGCGTACCAACCGATTCACCGTATCTATAAAAATTTCAAACACGCGCCAGCCCGGATTGTGATTAAGGGCATAAGTAATTTCGTTTTTGCCCCGGATGCCATCAGAAACCACCGTGACTGGATTATCCGTTTGATAATACAGCCACGAGTAGGCTTGGGCAAAGCCGCCGGGCGCGACGATTTGGGTAAACTGCGCTGTCAGATTGAATCGTTCTATACGGTCAGTGACGGGTGCAACGGGTTTGCCGCTAATCACTTGCGCCATCGGAATCACGATGAAATCCGCCACTTCGCGCCGCGTGGGAATATCTTCGACATACGCCACTTCCCCTTGTTCGCGCAGCAATGCCAGATGACTAAGCGTAGTGGTTTTGCCTGTTCCGGTGAATGCCACGAGCATCACCACAGGCATCTTCGCCAGCGGAATATCATCGCCCTGCGGCGTTAAGGTCAGGCGCGGATATTTTTGTTGTATCGTCGTCTGTATCGCCGCAGGCACTTGGGGCAGCACATCTTCAATAAAAAATGTTTGATATTCTTCAGGCGAAATCATGTTCGGGTGTCCATCCAAGCCAGTTTTTTATTTGTCGTGTTGGGTTATCACCACTACCAATCCGCGACCGAGCCATCGGCGTGCCACAAACGCGGTGTTTCCCACGACCCATCATAAATTTTATCGGCAATGGCATCGTCATCCAATTCAATGCCTAAGCCGGGCGCGGTGGGCAAAGGAATGTACCCATTCTGAATCACAAACGGCTGTTTTAGATAGCCTTCGCCCAGGGTGACATGCTCCTGAACCAGAAAATTCGGGATGCAGGCATCCAATTGGATACATGCTGCCAGCGCAATGGGTCCCAACGGGCAGTGCGGCGCGACAGCGGCATAATAACATTCTGCCATTGCCGCGATTTTTTTGCATTCCAAAATGCCCCCGGCGTGCGATAAATCCGGTTGCATGATGACTGCCGCTTGTTTTTCCAATACTTCACGAAAGCCCCATTTAGTAAACAAGCGTTCTCCGGTAGCAATCGGTATGGTGGTGCTGCGGGCAACCGTGACCATCGTATCCACATTTTCCGGCAAAACGGGTTCTTCAATAAACATCGGTTCATAGGGTTCGAGCTTTTTTGCTAAACGCACTGCCATCGCCGGACTTACGCGCCCATGAAAATCTATGCCAATATCCACACTCTTGCCAACCGCCGCCCGTAACCCTGCGAAGTGTTCAATCACTTTTTCGCTGGCAGCGGGTGTATCCACAATATCGAGGGCACCGGGGATACCGACTTTTAATGCCGTAAACCCGGCATTCGCGCTGACTTTGGCACTTTCAATATAATCGCCATACGTATCACCGGAAACCCAGCCATACATCCGAATTTTGTCACGGGTTGCACCGCCTAAAAGTTGATAGACAGGTTGCCCTAACCACTTGCCGGTAATGTCCCACAATGCCTGTTCGATACCAGAGAGCGCACTGCATAAGACCGCCCCACCCCGATAAAACTGTCCGCGATAAATGGCTTGCCAATGATGCTCAATGCGGCGCGGGTCTTGCCCTATCAAGTAACGCCCAATTTCATGCACGGCAGCGGCAACGGTTTGGGAACGTCCTTCAACAATTGGCTCGCCCAAACCCACGATGCCTTCATCGGTATGAACTTTTAAAAATAACCAGCGTGGTTTGACAAAAATTGTTTCTAAACGGGTGATTTTCATGACATCCCTTTTTTGTGATGATAAGTTTTATTTTTGAGCAAAGCGCGTTTGCAACATTGGCACTAAACCACCCGCATCTAAAATGGCTTTGACGGAAGACGATAGCGGCGGCATAACAAATGTGGTATTACCAACAATGATTTCTTGCGCTTCACGGTCTATAGTAATTATAGCGCCCGTTGCCACAATTGGCGCTAATCCCGCACACACAATAGGATAAATGCCTTGATTGATGCAATTGCGAAAATACAAACCCCCAAATGATGCCGCAATGATTGTGCTGATGCCATTGTATTTTAGGCAGGTAACGGCTTGTTCGCGGCTGCTGCCCATACCCCAGTTGCGCCCAGCCACAACCACATCCCCCGGCTGAACGCGCTGCACAAAATCTGGGTCTAAATCTTCCAGTGCGTGTGCGGCAATGTCTTCTGGTGTTCGCAACGTATACGTATATTTGCCGGGAAAAATCACGTCGGTATTCACATCATCGCCGTAGACATGCACGCGGTGTTGAGTTGGTATCGTCATAAACTTTCACCTTGATAAACTTCGCTTTTTACTACAAGCTATGCTAGTTTCGATAAATTACCAAGACATGTTTTTCCCACGATTGTATAGCAGTCAAGAGGCTCTTTGTATGGAAATTCGTAAACGGCAACTGATACGTTTCATAGCGTGGTTGCTGATTGTCTTTGGGTGTATATATACAGTACGTTCAATCATACAACTTGCAAGTATATTGCGCGATTCACCTGAGACAATTCTCATCAACGAACATGATGCTACAGGTCAGATTGCACTGGCAAAAACCATACTTGGTTTCAGAGGCGATTGTACACAAGTGACGTGGCAAGTTGATAACATTCAGGCGATTTATTACACAGATAGCGGCACAGTGGGGATGGGTGAACGCAGTGTGTGCAGCGAATACGATTTTTTTACAATCCATTTTCATGACGGTACAACCCAGACTTATCCCTTAATCATCAATTATGGTGGACATACTTTTGTGCAGTGGATGCTGGTGGCTATTTTGACAGGCTTGTCAGGGTTATGGTTAATCCGCCCACAGGGACAGAAGCAGGTTATCAACTTTATCTGGGAAGACAACGCCGCATTCTGGCAACCCCTGCTCTATATGGGTGCTGCCATACTCATCGTGATGGCGGGCTATGCGATGGGGTATGTTGCTTATCATGGCAGAGTCTATCATTATCATGATAGTGCCAGTTATCTGGAATTAAGTGAACAACTCCAGCGCGAGGGATTATGGGATTTCAACAACATAAGTTTTAACCATCTGTATGTCTATCCAGCATTTCTTGCTGTGTGCCAGCATTTTATCTTTGTGGTGTTAGGATCATTACATGCTCAGGAAGCCTTTGTCCTGATTCAATATGGTTTGTTTGTGACGATCCCAGCGTTTGCAGCAGCCAGCATGGTCAAACGATTAAATTCTGATAATACAATTTCACCCCTGCTACAACTAGCAGTTTTTGCGCTTGTTCAGCTTAATCCGCTGCTGATTAGTGCCTCGCGTGAAGTCTTTGTTGAAACATTCAACATTCTTGCGATTACATTATTTGGATACAGCCTGATTACGCCGTTTCGCGGGCGCTTGCTGGTGCTGAGTACGATGGTGGCATTGCTCATCGCAGATAAACCCATTTTATATTGGCAGTGGTTGATTTTCTTCGGCGGAATAGCCAGCCTCTATGTGATAGGTTTTGGGCTGTATCATCAGCGTTTGCCAATGTGGTTACAGACGATACAAACTGCTGCTCGACGGCTGCAACCAAAATCAATCCTGTTTGGTGCGTTACAAATAATTCTGCCTTTGCTTATAGTAGTGGGATTGCAAGTGCGGCATGTATGGAACGTTGAAGGGCAAATCGGACTGTATCCGAGTCCGATTACGGATAGTTTTGTTGATACTACTTTAGGTATTTACAGCGTAGATTTGTATAAATATGAAACATATCGCCCCGATGAACCCACAGACCGCCCAAACGGTGCTATTGAATACCGAGATATAGAACGCAATGCCCAGTACAAGCAATTTCTGCTGTCAGAAACTGGCGAGCCGGGGATGGCAACGGCAATCCAATTTATGCTGCGAACTCCGCTGGAAACACTTTATACCCTGCTTATTCGCCTGATGAGTTCTTTCCAGAACTATGAATGGATATTTTACCGTCAGGAGCTATATGCTGCCCCCACTTATATTTTCTGGTGGGGATTTGTGGCGATTTTATATTTGGTTTATAGCACCGTGTTTTTCATACAGTCGGGATTTGGTTTACGCCTAAATGCAGCGAAAAATACGCGTTTTTTGTCATGGACACTCCTTTACTTCATCATTATTACGCTTATTCCTCCTTCTGTGTTGATTGTATCCGAAGTACGCCGTATCTGGCCTATTCTGCCCCTGATGACTGTCGTGAGTGTTTATATCATCAGGAAGTTGCACTGGATTAAACTAGCGGTTATATCGCTCGCTTGCTTGGTATTTTATTGGCATGTTCTTGTCGTATTGCAAGCATCACTGGCTTATATATTGAATTAAGATAGACCAATAAAAGCCCATATTAGAGTCTTAATCTGATATTATGATTTCAATCGTTGCGAATGTCACTAACGAGTCGGTTTCCTGATTATCTGCTGTCCGAACTGAAATCAAATCGCTGAATATGTTGTTTTCGTAAAAATATAGACCTGCTTGCAAAACATAGGTGCTAGGCGCTGTATCACACGGGATTGTCAACCAACGTTCATCAAAGATGAGGGTATTGGGTGCTAATTCGACTAAGTGGTGTTCGCCAATGCGCCCATCAGATTGTGCCACAAGCTGCCCGTTCTCGGTCATTAGACGCAATGTAATAAAATAATTGTGGTCGGGGATGCGCCTTAATGTCCACCAAGTTCGCAATCCTATAGGCGAACAAGCAACCACAGACTGCCCGGTATCTGTTTGAAACAGTAGGTCATCATGTAAAAGTTCAAGCTCATTATTGCCAAATACCCACTGCGTCTGTAGCGCGACGGGTTGCTGTTGGAGTTGATATAACCTCAATATCATGCCCGGAAAAATGGGCAAGGTGAAAGGTCGCCCCCCATCCACACTATACCCTTGCTGCTGGAAATAGCTCATAACAGTCGGCGTGATGTGGGCAATATCCGCCACATCCACATACCATAGGCGCTCACGCTTGCCTACAAATTCACTGATTTGCGCCCATGTCGTTGCATTCAACTCATAGAGAACATGGTCAGGCATGGGCGTGATGGTTTCTTTTTCGGCATCGCTCGGCATCAACACAAGAAATAATGAGTCGGCAATAGGCGACAAAGCTGCTTGGGTCGTCATGGCACGCCACAAAGTTGGTGCGGCGATGAGAATGGCATCTTCCGGTTGGGCATAAGCTGGCAAAATAAATCCGGCATCTAGCGGTGGATCGAGTGGCATTGCTTCCTTCTCATTGCCCACGACAGCATAAAGCCGATATTCACTATTATCGAGTGGTGATAGCAGCGTATGTACCAGCGCATAGCGCGTCTCATCGGCAAAAAGTGACTGCACATATGCCCCGGCATTTTCTAACCATGCGCTAATGACGAAAACATATCCGATATCGGCGTCTTTTAAATCCCCCGGTAAATAATTTCGGAACCAGCGATTGGCAATTTCGGGTGCTATATCCCCTGCCGATTGCATCCGCTGCATCCAATCCACGAGGGTAAAAACAACCTGCGGATTTGCTCCTTCTTTTAATGTATAGGCAGCCAGCCAATTTTTTACGCCATCATAATTAAAGATGTCGCCAGCAACTGGGTTAAAAATTACTGTATTTGGCTCAAGCACCACATCTGGTTGAAAGGCTTTTTGTGCTTCTGCCTCAGTGGTTGTCAACGGATATGGCTGGTCATTCAGCCATTCAACGTGTTTAACTTGGACTACCCGATAAACCGCATTTTCAAACACGACTTCTGGGGCATACCACACATCGTTGTAAAGTGCCGGACGCATACTGGGCAACCCAGCCGTCAGCAGCACATACCCTGCCCCATGTTCAGCGGCAAAGCGCGTTAAGCGTTCTGCACTGATTTCTGTTTGCGCTTTTTGAATGAGTGATTGCAAATAATAGGGGTCGCCGCCACTATACAGATTGCGCGATATAGAATCATATTCTCCAATAATCAGACTGCGCTGTGCCGCAAAGCGAAAACTATCATCCAGATTTGGTAGATGAAAGGCACTGTCAACAGGTGTATTGGCTTTCACCCACTGGGTCATCTCAATATAAGAATCAGTTGTCAGGGGTTTATTGATAATCACCCACTGGAAAGTCGCAATCAAGTACAGCATTAGTGCAATGCTTGTGCTACCCATTAGCGCCGCTACACCCCAACTTTTTAAGGTTGCCAAGTTTTTTAGTGTCGCTGATGGTATCCCACGCAGTAGCAATAGCAGGATGATGGCGATAATAAGTAATATTTGCCCCAAACCCGCGTAGGATACTGTTAAAGCGTTCAATGCCAATAACACAAACAGGCTTATCATCACCAGCATTTGCTCAACCGAGTATGGGCGATTGCTGGCATTCGAGTGTGATAAAGCGTTATTGGGCGTGGGTGATAATGCCGGATGATGGATGAGAAAATAGACAACTCGCGCTGCCAGTAAATACAACGGAATGTACCCGTAGCGCGTGAAACGAAATACTTGGAAAATAAACCCGATTAATCCGGTTATATCAGTTGCCCGCCAGAGATAATAGAGCAGCAGTTGCAGCGGTTGCCCGATACTAAGCGCAAGAGCAATTGTGATTGCCAATTGCTTATCTAGCTCGTCATCTTGGCGTGTGAAAATGCGATATACCCCATACAACCACACAAAGATGGGTGTCCAGCCTGCCAATAATACCAACAGCGCCAGCCACAACTGGGCAGTGATAAACACCAATTTGGGCAATCGCAGACCGGGAAAACGCCATGCCAAGCCAGCACTGATGAGGGTGATTAACCCATAAAGACCATAAGCGATAGTATTATTTTCCAATGAGGCATAAAACTCAGTGACAAATTGAATCGAAGCATCGCTCAGATTGGTCACTATCCCGCTGCCACTCCCGATTCGTAGGGCAATAGGTGGCAGCAGTGCCACCGCAAATAGAATGATTGACCACGATGGTAAACGCCGGAAAAGCCACTGAAGTCCCGCCGTACCCAAGACAAAACACATGAGTCCGAGCGCGGCAGTGGAACTAATGCTGATAGACGCTATTCCAATACCCAAACCAGCGACAATGATGCCCCCAATCTGAATTTTCTCTCCTCTTAAGCCCGGTAGCAGCCAAGTACGCAGTAGTAACCAGCTAAATAAGGGCGTGAGCATGGCAAACATGGCTTGGGGCAGTACTACATCCACAATCAAGAAAATTTCCCATGCGATGCTGCTAACCGCCGCTATGCCGATAGCCAGCCATGGGTCGTGCAGAACCTCAAACGCTAACAAATACATCAAATAAAAAAAGCCGACCAGCAAGCCCAAACTAAGGATAAAAGTAGCAATTTCAAGCCGTTCACCTGTCCAGTGATACAGCCTTAGCAGCAGTTCTAGGAATAAGCCGGAACTTGACCACAAAGCATCCGTATATTGCCCACTTCCGAATAAAGCATCTTTGCTGAATAACAATGGATTTTCGCGCTGGAGTAAAGATGGCGCATAAGCCGAAAAATCACCGCTAATACGACTGGCGGGGTCATAATAAGCGATAACCACGATGCCATATGCCACCTGCAACCCCAACAACAGCAGCAGCACCGCGATAAATATATACCAATATGATTTTAGACGAGGCACGGTTAGCTATCCGTTGGTGTATTTTGCAATAAATGAGGTGTTGGTTTGGTCGTCAACACATCCCATATAAGTACCAGCCACAATACCAGTATATAGGCGGTTGTCCAATACGCAGAAACATCCACGGCTAAAGTAAAATGCGGAATGGCAAGCAAATTAACTGAGACAAGTAGTAAAAACCCAACCCAAAAGCGCCGATACATCAACGGTACAGCGGCTATCGCCAGAAGGATGATAGGCGCATTTCCCCCGGCATACGGGGCTAACAACAGCGATGCTGCCATCAATAATCCCACCAATTCGCGGGATAAGATTACCCGCTGTCGCCACGCTGCCCACAACGACATCCCCAAGATGATCAGTCTTGCGCCATGTGTGACCCATTCGGGTATGAACCCCAACCGATTCAGTGCTGCCCCCAACGTAATATCCATAACGGTGCCAGCTTGGTAAGTGCCTTGCATGGCTGCAATCCAATCTGCCCCGCGCCAGACCATCATCGGAAGCACTACAGCAAGAAGCAGCACCCCAAGCCCAAGCCATGCCCGCGGTTTCCAAGCAGACAGGATATAAAATCCAATCACGATGAATGCGATAAAAACCATTTGGGGCTTTGCCGATGCCAATAGCAACCCGCCCGCCATGATGATGGGTTGCTGCCGGGGAAACGCATAAATCACACCTAACATTCCCGCCAATACCAACACATCAATCTGAGCATCGGCGAAGATACGGAATGTTGGGAAGGACAAAACCACTAAAAACATTGCTAAAAACAGGTGCCATTTCTTATCAGTGCGTGGCACACTCAAAATCAGAACGAAGGCAGTAATATAAACCAGTAACCCCCAAGCCACTTTATCGGGAAATTGTGCCAATAGCATCAAAGGTACGACGCTCCACGGTGGGTTTCGCAAACCATCCGTTTTGATATACACAATATCGCCGTTGCGTAAAAATCCAAACAATAAATCTATACCGAGTCGGGTATTCTCTGTGGGCAATTGCACAAAAAAGAGGACGAAAATAATAGCAGAAACCATAGCACATAGTACTAAAAAAAACCATTTTCCTATATGAATGCGTTTTGAGGCATCAAAAGGAGTTGCAACTTTAGGTATCATTGTTTTTATTTTCGTTGTGTTGGAAAAATCATGTGGTGATTCTAAAGAAATCGTAAACTTGCGGCAAGCTGTACTGTGTTCAACTCTAGCACAAAACAAATAGGAGTCGCCTGCCTGGACGACTCCTATCTATGGAAGAAAGAACTTTCTACAAACGGCGGGGGAAAACGCCGTCACCGGTTTTCAGGAATTACGATAGGCTGCCTGTCAGCAACCCGAACATCAATTGGGCGAAAGTATGCAGTGTTCCGTCATAGCGCACCGGGACGACTGCTATTGCCACCCCATAAATGAGAGCTTTCATTTGCCAGCGCCGCAGTCCTCGCACCACCATCTTGATACCCTTTCGTATGTTTTGCGCCACATTTTCTTTTGGCTTGCCTTTAGTTTGCCACAGCCATCTTGAACCACACTGGACTCCGCCTTACAAAATGCCGTACACTTCTAAAAATTCGATTAAAATTGTGTGAAACAGGTTAATTTTCAGGATGAACATTCGCTTTGGCATTGATGTCTGCCAGCGGGATAACTTCGCGCAGGTACATGGCAAAACAGTCGGGTTGCTCACCAATTTGAGCGCCACCAATACGCACTTTCAGACCACCTATCGTTTATTTGCCGAGCAGAATGCGGGTAAATTGGCGGCGATTTTCACGCCGGAACATGGATTTGGCGGTGCTGTGCCGGATGGTGTGGCAGTCGCATCGGCAGTAGATACGCGTACAGGCGTGCCTATGCACAGTTTGTATGCCACCCAATATCGCCCCACGCCTGAGATGCTGGCAAATTTAGACCTCATCGTGTGCGATATTCAGGATATTGGGGTACGCTACTACACCTATTTGTGGACAGTTTCGCTCATGCTGGAAGAAGCGGGCAAACATCATATTCCCATCATGATTTTAGATCGTCCGAATCCATTGGGAGCATTCGTGTGTGGGCTGCCTGTGTATCAAGAGATGGAATCGCTGGTGGGACGCTATAACATTCCGGTGTGTCATGGCATGACCATGGGCGAATTGGTGCTGATGTTTAATGACCGCTGGAATCCGCATCCGGCACACATCGAGATTGTACGCTGTGAAGGCTGGCAGCGGTCACAACGGTGGGATGCTTTGCATTTGCCGTGGATACCCACCTCCCCGGCGATGCCCCATTTTTCAACGGTGCAGCAGTATCCGGGGTCATGCCTTATTGAAGGCACCAATTTATCCGAAGGGCGTGGCACCTCCCTCCCCTTTGAAATTGTCGGTGCGCCGTGGCTAGATGGCTTTGCCCTTGCCGACCACCTGAACGCGCAACAGTGGGCAGGCGTGCAGTTCCGGTTTCATGCCTTTCGCCCGACTGCCAGCAAATATGCCGAGCAAGAGTGTTCTGGTGTACAAGCCCATATCACTGATTATCATGCCTTTCATCCGTTACATGTGTGGTTGGGGGTGATTCGTGAGATTCGTAATTTGTATCCAGCGCACTTTGCATGGGTGGAGCCACCCATAGGCTTTGAGCCACATATTGATTATCTCGCTGGGTCATGTCATTTGCGGCAGGGGCTAGACGATGGGGCGACGCTGCAACAGATTCTTGCTGATGAACAATCATTTTGTGACGGGTTTTTGACGATTGCCCAGTCGTATCAATTGTATGATTAAAGCAACTGAATACTCTCGGTGATATGGGGCAATGTATGACCGCACACAATATTGAAGAATTGGGCTTTGGCAATCAACGCTATTGGGTAGATGATGGGCAAATTGTTGTCATCTATGGTGGCGGCAATATGTCGCGGGATTCGTTGGACATATGGGCAGATGCCATGATGAGCGCGATTACCCATTTTCCGGGTGATACGATTTATTTGGTACTGGATATATCCCATCCGAATCAAGGCTTTACCCCGTATGCGCGTGCCAAAGCCGAAGCGATTTATGCAACGATTGGGCAGCGCACGATATACGGGGCAATTGTCCTCCGCAATTCCATCATCGCGCCGATTATCACCGCTTTTATTCGGCATTTTCCCCGCCGTCGCTTGAATATTTATCAGCAGGTATTCACGGATAAAGAAGCGGCTTTTGATTGGCTGCGCCAACAACGACAGAGGAAATTATCGTGATTACAGATGTTCCGTATATTTGTACACGCTGTTATCTCCCTCCAGAGTTAGAAGACCACCTGCTGCATATCACCGATGAGGCGATACGCGCACGAGTTTTTACGGGCATGGGGTTAGCCATCATGCAGCGCGGCGAATGGCGTTATCAGGGCTTGCGCGGTTGGCTGGATAGAAAAATTAATGTGGCACTGCCGCCGGATGCGCTGTTTGATTTGGCATCCATCACCAAATTGTTTACGATGACGGCATTTTTATCGCTGGTGAGCGCGGGCAAAACCACGCTGGAAACACCGTTAGTCGAAGTGATTCCCGAATTTGGTAACGTTTCCCCCCGCGCTATCAATGGTGGGCAAGACCCGCATAGCAAAGAACTCTTGCCCACCCAGCCCAATTTTGTTGAACAAACCGTAGACCCAGCAAAGGTTACGTTTCGGCATTTGCTGACGCATACTTCTGGGCTGCCCCCATGGCGCGATGTGTATCTGCACGCGGGTCCCGTGCCAACGCCGCCGGATATTCCTGATTTATACTCACCGGAAAAACGCTGGCAAAATGCCCTCGCTGCCCTGTGCGATTATCCGTTTGTGGGGCAACCGGATGGCATTGTGCGCTACAGCGATATTGGGCTGATGCTGCTGGGCGAAGCGGTGTCGCGCTTGCATGGTACACCCGGTAATTTAGAAGCCGTGATTCAAGCGCGGGTGCTTGCACCATTGAAATTAGACGATGTGCTGTTTAATCCGGTTCGCAGTGGGCGTGTGCCGCGTGGTCGCGTTATCCCCACCGAATTAGACGAAATGTGGCGGCAGCGGCGGGCTTGGGGTGAAGTGCATGATGAGAATGCTTGTGGGGTCGGCGGCATTGCCGGACACGCCGGATTATTTGCCAGCGCCCGCAGTGTGGCATTATTCGGGCAAGCGTGGCTGAAAACGCCGATGGAAACATTTGGTATTGCGCCTGAATTAGCGACTGCCGCCAAACGCGAACAGGTGGTTAGCGAAGGACAGCGGCGCGGCTTGGGCTTTGCCCTCAGAGCGCACAGTGATTCATCAGTCGGAGAATTGTTCAGTGCCGATACCTTTGGGCATACCGGTTTCACCGGCACCACCTTATGGATTGACCCGCATTATGACTTGGTGATTGCGCTCATGACCAACCGTGTGTATTACGGGCGCGAGAGTGAGGCGATTCATCAATTCCGGCGCGATATTCATACGGCGTTGGCGAAATACCTGCAATAGAGGGTTCATCTGAATCGCACAAGCTAAGTCTTATCGTGTTTTGGGGTAGGGACACGGCATGCCGTGTCCCTACAGAACCTTTCTTATCTTTTGTAGACTGATGAAAAAATTGGATGTGTTTGCACTGATTACACACTGAATGAGGTACAAAATGCTAAGTCTGATTTCAACAGGGCTATTCATTGTGGTGGCTGTGGTCAACATACTCCCTGTAATGGGTGTTCTGGGTGGCGCACAGCTTCAAAGCCTGTATGGTGTGGCGATTAATGACTCCAATCTCACGCTCCTGATGCAGCATCGGGCAGTCCTTTTCTTCATCATCGGTGGCGTGCTTCTCTACGCGGCATTTGATCCGTCGTTCCGCGCATTGGCTACCATCGTTGGCTTAATGAGCATGATGTCATTTGTGATACTGATTCTTGTGAATGGCTCGCATAATGAGCAGCTTCATAGAATTTTCATTATTGATATAGTCGCGTCAGTCGCGTTAGTTATTGCGTATGCTCTTACGCGCCTGCAATAACATAATCTTCAACACCCTATTCTTAAAGCGATGACCCTGTGATTTAGCCAGGGCGATTGCATCAAAATCAAACCTATATTCATAAGAGGTCAAGAAAAATCAATAGGGTTGTGTTTTGGGTAGGGACACGGCATGCCGTGTCCCTACAGAACCTTCACTGTCTTTTAAAAACCGAAACACAATTTTGATGCGTTTGCCCTGTTTGAACCGCCGCACCGCCCAAGATGTCGGGCTGATTTTTATCTTCAATTTTGGCGTTGATAAGGCAATATCCTTAATTTCGCCCATTATTCCGGTTGTTCTTGCGCTATTGGCGAATCGGATAGCAAGATACCCAAAGTGGTATCGTAGCGTTGCAAAAACAACAAGGCTTCATCTAAATTGGCAACCATTTTAAAGCGTACACGGAACATTTGCGCCAAGACCGATGAAAACAGGCGTTGAATCTGATTCTCAGTAATCATTATTGTCCAACCCAATGCCGGATGGCGCATATAATTGAGCGTTTGGGTCGCACTACTCAGGTTACGCGGAATTTCTTCTACTTGGCGCATATCCAAGATGAGATGAATACTGTTCGGCGGCGTGTCCGGTTGGCTATCCAGCAAGCGATGCACGGCATAGCTAGACGTTTGGGCAGACTCGATCGTAACAACCCCAGTAGGGCAATCGTAAATAATACGCCCTTCTATATGCCATGTTACACTGGTCATCGCTGTTGCCTCCATACCTAGAGCCTGTTGGGTAAACAAAATAACCCTTATTTTTAAGGATATTTTATTTGTTTGCTCTATGACTAATTATAAATCATTTTTTGCCCCGAAAAATATAACGTATTGTTACAATTTTTAACCTAATCAAAATGTGAGTTGGCTCGCATCCTATTTCCGCGTTATGATGCAGGGCAAAAATATCAACCATATTGTGGGGGCAACATGAAAATTGGCATATTAGGGGGTGGGACAGTCGGCGGGTATATGGGCAAAGGCTGGACACGCGCCGGACATGAGGTGATGTATAGCTCACGGGAGCCGAACAGCGCCAAAATGCAAGCATTGGCACAAGAGACGGGCGCAACTGCCCAAGTTGGCAGCGTGGCAGATACACTGGCGTTCAGCGATATGATTGCCGTAGCAATGGCGTGGGATGCATTGCCCGCAGTGCTGAAACAAGCTGGCAAAATGCCACACAAAATTTTGATAGATGCCACCAATCGTTTTGGCACACCTCCACCCGATAGCGTTGGGTCAGCGGCACAAGATATTGCTCATTTTACAGGCGCAAAAGTCGTTAAGGCGTTTAACACCATCGGCGCTGAACATTATCTGAATCCGGTGTTTGCGGAGCAAGCCGCCAGCATGTTTATCTGTGGCGATGACGCCGATGCCAAAACCATCGTCGGGCAACTGGCACAAGAACTCGGTTTTGAAGTCGTGGATGTCGGTGGCTTGAATCAGGCAGTGTTGTTAGAAAATCTGGCGCGGCTGTGGGTGACATTGGCGATGGGTGCGGGCTATGGGCGCGAGATTGCGTTTAAACTGTTGAGGCGATAATGCATGACTATCGTGTATCGTGATATTGATGCCATCGCCGATTTGGAACAATTGGTGGACTTGGAAACGCAGGTGTGGCAAATGGCAGAGCGCGAAGCAGTGCCAGTCAACATTTTGCACGCCATCGCGCATTCGGGCGGGTGTGTTATCGGTGCTTATGACGGCACAAAATTAATTGGTTTCGCTTTGGCAATCATTGCCCGCGAGAACCAAATCTATTATTTGTGGTCGCACATGGCAGCCGTGCATCCCGATTATCAATCCCAGGGGGTTGGTTTCCAATTGAAGCAGCAGCAGCGCCAGTGGGCATTGGCACGCGGCTATGATACTCTGCGCTGGACATTCGACCCGCTGCTGCGCGGGAATGCCAATTTTAATTTGTATCGTTTGGGGGCAATTGCCACCGTTTACCATGTCAATTTTTATGGTGAAATGCGCGATGGCTTAAACGCCGGACTCGCTAGTGACCGATTGGAAGTGACCTGGCATTTGCACGATGCGCGGGTGATTGCCCATGCTCAGGGGCAATTTGCGCCACATCAGGCGGTGTTTCCTAGTCATTTTCTGCTGCGTGCTGATGAAACAGGCAACCCGGTTTTATCAACCCAATCCACGCTGCATCCGGCAACTTATGGCGTGCAAATCCCCGGTGATATGCCGCGTCTTAAGCAAACCCAACCAGCCCTCGCGCGAACATGGCAATTGGCGCTGCGAGACGCCATGCAAACGGCGCTGGCGCAGGGCTATACAGTCGTGGATTTTATGGAGCAAGGCACCACCTGTGCTTACATTTTGCAGGTATAATGCATCTTTAGTGATAATTACTCTCTGCTTAATCGGCACGGTGTCTGATAAAATAAGTCAAATCCCATTATTTTTGAGCCTTTATGAGTGCGGCAATTTACACTTCATTATTTGAAGAAGTGCGGCATTTGCTGGGTGACTCGGTGCCTATCATGCGCTGCACCAAAGCCACCCTCGTGCATCTCTCCCATACGTTGGAAGATGTTGTTTTGACGAATCGCATCCCCGCCCTCATGTTCACTGGTTTTCAAGAATCATCGCACTGGCGCGAAGAAACACAGCGGTATGCAGCCTTAGCCACCATTGCCCAGCAAGTGTGTATTTTTGCCGGCAAACCGCTAGACAACCATATGCCTATTAAGTTAGTTCAAATCGAACTTTATGAAGAAGACCCGCTGCGCCAGGAATGGTTCGTCGTCATTTTGTCCGATCATTTTTCGGTGATGTTGTGTGGCAAAGACCAAAGTCCGATAGTCACGGAAGATGCCTTCCGGCAGTTTGAAACCATCCTGAGTTTTGCCCCACACATCATCAACCGCGTGCTAGATTATTTAGAAACAACCTTGGCACACTACCGCCCCGACCTCTTGCCGATGTTGCAAACCAGTCGCCAGCAATATCCGTTGCCCACGTCGAACTTAGACTTGGTAACGCTGGTGATGAGCCAGATGGTGCAATACGAAGAAACATTAATTCAGCAAATTCGCATGACCGAAGCACTCAAACGGGCTGATGAACGCTTACGCTTGGAATTGGAAAAAGAACGGGAATTGGGCGATATTCGGCATGTGGTGTTGACCACCATCGCCCATGAATTTCGTACCCCCCTGACCATGATTCAATCTGCCAGCGAAATGCTGGAACGCCATCATGACACCCTAACAACCGAAAGTCGGCAAAAACGCCTGTTGACCATCAAAACACAGGTTGAACAATTACGATTGCTCTTGGATGATGTGGATACTATTTTGGCGGCGCAGCGCGATAATTTATTTTTTCAGCCCGCTGACTTTAATCCAGTGGCTTTTTGCCAAGAATTGGTGACCACTTTTCAGGAACAAATTCTGAAGACACATCGCATTCACTTTCAATATCAATGGACGCAAGCGACGATACAAGCAGATGAACGCTTGCTGCGCTTAATCCTGACCAACTTGCTCTCTAACGCGGCAAAATTTTCGCCGCAGCATCTGGATATTGATTTGGAACTGAGCGAAATGCCGGGGCAAATGATTTTTTATGTGCGCGACCAGGGCATTGGTATTCCACCCAATAGCCAAGGGCGCATTTTTGAGGCGTTTTATCGTGGGAGCAACGTGGGCAGCATCGGCGGCACTGGGTTGGGACTCAAGATTGTGTATGATTGCATCAAACTGCATGGGGGCAGCATCCATTTTTCAACGAATCCTAATGGCACCACCTTTGTGGTACGACTGCCAATCACCCGCCCTTGGCTGGCAACAACGCCACTCTAAAGCCCGATAGATTGACTGAATTCTAACCCAATTTCAATGCATCACCTTTATAATAGCCAAGACATGACAAATGACACCCAACCTATCTCGTAAGGAAAAATACGTCGGCTACGTCCAATAAACATCATGAAGATTGCTCAACTCACACTCAAAACACACACGCTGGATACCCTGCGTGAATTTTATGCAGACCATTTGGGGCTAAACCTGCTTGAAGAAACCGATGACTCATTCACGTTAGATGCTGGCGAATCGCGGCTGACTTTTGTCGCTGACGACGAAGAAGAAGCCTATCGCTATCATTTTGCCTTTAACATTCCCTATAACCAGATGATGGATGCCGAATTGTGGTTGGCACAGCGCGTCAGCCTCATCATCCCACACGGTGCGAAAGATGCTTGGGTCGAACACACCGATTGGCAAGCCGAGGCGCTATATTTTGCCGACCCGGCGGGCAACATTGTGGAATTTATCGGGCGACAACGGCTTGCCGAAGATACCGCCATTCCCTTTAGCGCCCAAAGCATCCTGAATATCAGCGAAATCGGGGTCGTCGTTACCCATATTGAGAAAGAAGTGGCAGGGCTACGCCAACAAGACGCGCTGGAACTGCCGGATTTTGGCAGCAACAGTGCCGATTTTTACCCAATTGGCGATGATAATGGGCTGTTGATTTTTGCACGGGCGGGTCGGGCGTGGTTTCCAACACAGGATGTCCTCGCCGAAAGTTATCCAATTATCCTCACTGTACAGGGCAGCGACACGCAAACCCTTACCATCGGGCAGTATCCGGTTGTGATTCAAGTGATTAAGGCTTCATGAATATCCCACGGGGCGCAACGGCTTTTTGAAGGAGACCATCAGATGGCGCAAATTTTGGCACTCACGGATGCAAATTGGCAAGAAAAAGTCGGCAACCAGCCAGCACTGCTGCTGTTGACGACGGGCGAAGGGCTGCGCGGCGATTTTGCAACGGCATTCCGTAAAGCCGCAGCGGAAAATCAGCGGGTTATTTTTGCCCAAATTGACCCCAGTGCCAATCCGATTTTGGTGGAAAAATTCGGCGTGCTGGATAAGCCTGTGTTGGTCGGCTGGTTGGGGAGTGAGGAAGTGGTGCGCCGTGTTCGTCCTTGGGGAACTGATGTGGTGCTGACAATCGAATTGTTAGAGAAAAAATATCAAGAGATGCTGCCCGCTGCACCCCAAACAGCAGCGGCGTTGGCGACCAACGGAAAAGGAAAAACCATCATGGATAGCAAACCCTTCGTTGTTACCGATATGACGTTCCAAGCGGAAGTCGTAGATTTTTCGCAGGACACCCCTGTTTTGGTGGATTTTTGGGCGGAATGGTGTGGACCCTGCAAAATGGTCGCCCCTATCATGGAAAAACTGGCGGCAGAATTTGCAGGGCAGGTGCGTATCGCCAAAGTGGATACCGATTCCAATCCCGGTTTGTCGCAGGCATTTCGGATTATGAGCATCCCGACGATTATGGCATTCAAGCAAGGGCAGTTGGTCTTTAATCAAGCGGGTGCTTTCCCCGAACCTGCTTTCCGCGATTTGGTGCAGCAGCTTATCGCGCTCAAAATCCCGGCGCAAAACGAGCCTGCTGACCAACCGAATAATTAAGGCGATAGCTCAGAGTTGCACTTTCGCGCAAATCGCAGCACAATACAGGCATGGATAATGACCTGACTGCAATGCCCGAAAAGAATACGCCCAGCGCATTACCCGAAGATTTGCCAATCACCTTTGAGGATGCGCCTGATAATGCGATGCCTATCCTCCC
>JALHOR010000078.1 GCA_022842885.1 Anaerolineae bacterium | reverse complement strand
CGGGGGAAAAATCCCCCCGGTTTTGTGCAGATTGCCTCATTCACCCCAAGCATTAGGGACGCAAGCCCCAGTATAACTAAAAATATTCACCCTAATTCTCACAGAACATCCAAATCAAAAATTGCAATTTTCGCATATCGTATTAGAATCAATTTCTAATCCGCTATTTATGTTGGCAGCGGATGCGTTAAAGGTATTTATTAGAACCTCTAAGGAGTTTTTGCATGAAACAAGCACTGCGTATGATGCCGCTGCTGCTCGTGTTGGCGCTGGTGATTGGGCTGCTGCCCGTTGTCGCGCAGGACATGATGATGGTCGCTGCCGAAGATTGCACCTATGCCGATGGCACGGGTGGTATCGGTTTTAAGAGCATCGAAGCGGTAGATGCCGCAACGGTGAAATTTGTTCTCTGCTCGCCTGACCCCGCCTTCCCGTCGAAAGTGGCGTTTTCCGCTTTTACCATTCATCCGTCGGAATACTTGGAAGCCACTGGCGGCGGCGGCGATTTGATTCAAAACCCCGTCGGCACCGGTCCCTATATGCTGGAACGCTGGGACTTGGGCAATGAATTGGTCTTCAGCCGTTTTGATGGCTATTGGGGCGAAGCTGCCAAAGAACCGACCCTCATCTTCCGTTGGAACTCGGAATCGGCTGCCCGCGTGACCGAACTGCAAGCCGGCACCGTAGACGGCATTGATAACCCCGGCGAAGCCGATTTTGAAGTGATTTCTGCCGACCCGAATTTGGCACTGTATGAACGCGGTGGTACGAATGTCTTCTATCTGGGCATGAACAACCGCTTTGAACCCCTGAACAAAGTCGAAGTGCGCCAAGCGATTGCTTACGCCATTGACCGCCAACGCTTGGTAGACAATTTCTACCCGCCGGGGTCACAGACTGCCACCCAATTCATCCCGCCGAGCATCTTCGGTTTCACCAGCGAAGTGAATCAGTTGGATGCCGGTTTGACCAGCGAAGAAAAAATTGCGAAGGCAAAAGAACTGTTGGCAGCCGCTGGTTATCCCGATGGCTTTGAAATCACGTTGAATTACCGCGATGTGGTGCGTGGGTATCTGCCTAGCCCCGGTGTCGTTGCTGCCGATCTTCAGGCGCAGTTGGCACAAGTCGGTATCACCATGAATATCGAAGTCATGGAATCCGGTGCATTCTTGGATGCCTCTGATGCGGGCGAACTGGCATTCTACATGCTCGGTTGGGGTGCAGATTATCCTGATGCCACGAACTTCTTGGACTTCCACTTCGGTGGTGGCAGCAGCGACCAATTTGGCGACAAAATTCCCGAACTGACAGCAGTTCTGGCAGAAGCCTCCACCTTGTCGGATACCGATGCTCGTTATGCGCTGTATATCCAAGCCAACGAAATCATCCGTGACCAAGTGCCGATGGTGGCGATTGCTCATGGTGGCAGCGGTGCCGCCTTCAAAGCCAGCATCGCCGGTGCGTATGCATCGGATATTGGTGCCGAGAAATTTGCGCTGATGGAAGACCCCGATGATGAAAACATCGTCTGGATGCAAAACGCCGAACCGATTGGTTTGTATTGCGCTGATGAAACTGACGGCGAAACCTTGCGTGCTTGCGAACAAACCAACGAATCGCTGCTCGCGTATGAACCCGGTACCGGTGCTATCATCGCCAGCTTAGCAACCGAGTGGAGCGCCAACGAAGACCTGACCGAATGGACATTCGTCCTGCGTGAAGGCGTCAGCTTCCATGATGGTTCGACACTGGATTCCAACGATGTGGTGCTGTCCTACGCTGTTCAATGGGACGCTGCCAACCCGCTGCATGTTGGGCGCGATGGCAACTTCACCTACTTCAATGCCTTGTTCGGTGCTTTCTTGAATGCGCCGTCTGAATAAACTAAATTTTTAGCCCTCACCCTAAATCCCTCTCCCAAAGGAGAGGGACTTAAAAGCCTCTCCCTAATTACATAGGGAGAGGTTGGGTTGGGGATATTTTTTTCTTATAACCCTGCTTTTTTACACCCTAAACCCGCAGTAGAAAGCAATTGAGCAATGCTCAAATTTATCCTTCGCCGCTTTATTTTTAGCATTCCGGTCTTATTTGGCATTTTACTCGTCACCTTTGTGATGCTGCGGTCTATCCCCGGCGACCCCTGCCGCGCGATTTTGGGGGAACGCGCCACCGATGAAATCTGCGATGCTTTTGCCGAGCGTTACGGCTTGGATAAAACGCTACCCGAACAATTGATGATTTATTTAGGGCGGGCAGTCCAAGGCGATTTGGATGTATCGTTCCGGCATGGGCGGGCAGTCACCGATTTAATCGTGGAACGCTTGCCAACAACGGTAGAACTGGCAACAACCGCGCTGATTTTTTCCGTGGCGGTGGGTGTGCCATTGGGCATTATTTCGGCGTATCGGCATAATTCTTGGTTGGATATTACCACCATGTTCGGCGCGAATATTGGCGTCTCGATGCCGGTCTTTTGGCTTGGCTTGATGCTGTCGTATGTGTTTGGCGTCGTCCTCAAAGATACGCCTTTTGCACTGCCACCTTCGGGGCGTTTATCGCCGGGGGCATTCTATGAGCCGTTTTTCGCAGTATGGGGCATTGCCACCGAAGATACTGCCAGCGGTTTTATCATTTTTCTATCGCGCTTGAATATTCTGAATGGCATTTTAACGCTCAATGTCGCGCAGATTGCCGATGCTGTTCAACATTTGATTCTGCCTTCGATTGCAGTAGGTACTATTCCGTTGGCGATTATTGCCCGTATGACACGCTCGGCACTCTTGGAAGTATTGAGACAAGATTATGTGCGGACAGCCCGCGCCAAAGGCTTAACCGAGATGCGTGTGGTGATTGCCCATGCTGTGCGAAATTCGCTGCTGCCCGTCGTCACCGTCATTGGGCTAAGTTTTGGCTCATTGATGGCAGGCGCTGTCTTGACTGAATCTGTCTTTGGGTTATCCGGCGTGGGGCGCATGTTGACAGAAGGCATCACCTCACGGGATTACACGCTGGTACAGGGTTTCACGATTTTTATTGCGGTGGCTTTCGTCGTCATTAACTGGATTGTGGACATCCTGTATGCGTATTTAGACCCGCGCATTCGGTTGGAATAAAAAAGCAGTGCTGAGAACTAAGTGCTGAGTGCTGAGTTGAAGTGAAGCAGCAAGTTAAAAGTGATGAGTTTTTTCGATATGCTTGCTTATTACATGTCCTTACCCTATACCATCGAATTAACGCCTGATGTAGATGGCTTCTGGTTTGCCGAAATTCCGTTGTTAGAAGGCTGTATGACTAATGGTGAAGATTGGCACGATGCTTTAGAAATGATTCAGGACGCAAAACGGGCTTGGTTGACAACCGCCTTAGAGATGGGTTTATCCATTCCCGAACCAGAAGAACAATAACCAAAAGCGGTTTACTCAAGTTCAAAATAAGTGAAAAAATCAAATGATTGTAAGAGGGAGAGTTTAGAAACCTTCCCTTACAAAAATACATTTTCTGAGCATATGCCAAATATAAAATAAACAGCTAAAAGCCAAGAGCTAACAGCTATAACTAAAATTCCGAAAGCAAAATTGTATGGCAGAAACGATTGCAACGCTGAATATCGCTGGCGATAAAACCAAACAGCAGCCCAAATCGCAAAATTTTTGGCTGGAATTATTCCGCAATTTGCGCCGGAATCGCTCTGCCCGCGTTGGATTTTTTATCTTGGCATTTTTGGTGTTGGTCGCCATTTTTGCACCTGTCATCGCGCCGTATGACCCCATCGTTTCGATGATTGATTTGGGCGAGACGGGCAAACTGCCGCGCAAACCACCTTGCATCACGCTGTTGGGCTGCGAAGAACCGCAACATCTCATGGGGTTGGATTTGAATGCCCGCGATGTGTTCAGCCGTGTGATTTATGGCACGCGCATTTCGTTGACAGTGGGCATCATCAGCGTATCTTTTGCGATTGGCATTGGCATGTTTATCGGCTTATTCGCCGGGTATGCGGGCGGTTGGGTAGATAATGTGCTGATGCGGCTGATGGATGTGCTATTGGCGTTTCCCGGCTTGTTATTGGCGATTGCCTTTGTGACCGTGTTAGAGCCACGTTTAGCAGGGTCGCCACTGGCGAATGCGCTTTCCGGGGTTTTAGAAGTGCGTTTGTTGATTGTGCTGCTGGCGATTGCGATTGTGTTTATTCCGGCTTATGCCCGCGTGACCCGTGCCAGCGTCTTGAGCGTCAAAGAACAAGAATTTGTGATAGCCGTCCGGGCGTTGGGTGCGCCACCGCTACGAATTATTTTTCAGCATATTTTGCCCCATGCGATGACCCCTCTGATTGTGCAAGCCACGTTGGGCATTGCCACCGCGATTCTTGATGCTGCCGCCTTATCTTTCTTGGGGTTAGGGGCGCAGCCGCCAACACCCGAATGGGGCGCAATGTTAAGCGAATCACGGGCGCACGTCTTTACTGCCCCGCACATGGTTTTTTATCCGGGTTTTGCCATTATGGTGACGGTATTGGCATTTAATTTGTTGGGCGATGGCTTGCGCGATGCCCTAGACCCACGCCTGAACCGCAATTAAATGAGCAAATCGTAAATTCTTGGCTCATATTCATATTGCGTGAAAAATGTGTTTACAGGGACACGGCATGCCGTGTCCCTACGGAAAATTACTGATTTTGAACTTGAGTGAAATTCTTTACCACGCTATA
The DNA here is from genome assembly GCA_022842885.1 of Anaerolineae bacterium. Lineage (GTDB taxonomy): Bacteria > Chloroflexota > Anaerolineae > Aggregatilineales > Phototrophicaceae > JALHOR01. The sequence goes on along the minus strand of JALHOR010000078.1, from coordinate 21,753 downwards.
ACACTCAATATCTCAAAACAAGACACATTTGGGTGTGTCTTTTGCAGCGGCAACTCTACGGTTAAAATGAGAAACATGTCCTGACAAAATTTTGATTTCATAAAAGGATGTGTTTCCATGCTGGATACGACGACACAACATAACATCATCGCTGCCAAAACCGTGCGCGAGATGCCACCCACCCGCTACAAAATCCCCTATCGTAACCTGCGGGATGTGTTGGCACTGCACGCCAAAACATCGCCCGAAAAGACCTATCTGATTTTTTATGATGGCGATGGCACGCGCATTGAATGGAGCTATGGCGAATTTGTGTCGCGGGTGCATCAGGTTGCCAATTTTTTATATGAAGATTTGCACATCCAACGCGGCGATCGAGTCGCTACTATCGGGCATAACCATAGCGATATTGTGCTGATTTACTTCGCCTGCTGGTTGATTGGTGCGGCAGTCGCGCCGCAAAATGTAGCAGAAGATGATACGCGCATCGCTTATATCCTCCGTAACAGCGAAGCCAAAGTGTGTTTCGTCATGCATGATTATTTGGAACGTGCCGAGCGCATCATCAACGGCGATGACGACGGGCAATTGGGCGTTCCCAATATTCTAGGGATGGTGCAAGTCGGTGGTGAGATTCAAGACAATTATGTGCATTTTCTGGACATGGTTCGCAATCGCCCCACCACCTTTTTAGGCGATGATAGCGGCGCCAAAGGCACAGATATTCCCCTCACCAGCGGCAATGAACGCACCGCCACATTAGAAGATGAGGCGCTGTTGGTGTATACCAGCGGCACAACCGGCGCTCCCAAAGGCGTCGTCCTGACGCAATATAATATGCTGGTAGACGCGCAAGGCATCAGCCAATGGCAAGGCATCACGGGCAACCAACGGACAATGTGCGTGCTGCCCATTCATCATGTCAATGGCATCGTCATGACGTTGATTACGCCCCTCTTTGTCGGTGGCTCAACCGTTTTGAATCGCAATTTTTCGGTGACACATTTCTGGGAACGCATCGTGCGCGAAAAAGTACATGTCGTCTCGACTGTGCCGACGCTATTGCAATTTTTGCTGGAACACGCCGAAAAATTGGAAAAGCAAGGCGATACGATTTTTGGCGACCACATCACCCGCCGCGATATTTCGCGCTTCCGGCATTTGGTGTGTGGCGCTGGCACACTCTCGGTTCAATTGGTGAAAGCCTTTGAAGATAAATTTGGCTTCCCGGTGCTGCATGGCTACGGTTTGAGCGAGACAACGTGTTATAGCTGTTTTTTGCCCATCACGCTCTCGTGGGAAAAACATCAGGAATGGTTGCAAGCACATGGCTATCCTTCGATTGGTTGCGCGATAGAGCCGAATGAGATGGCGATTTTCAGCGCCGATGGCAGTGGGCAGCGGTTAGGCGCAGGGGAACGCGGCGAAATTTGCATTCGCGGGCATAACGTCATGAAACATTATTATCAGCGCGATGATGCCAATGCCGAGACCTTCAAATTTGGTTGGTTTCGTTCTGGGGATGAAGGCTTTTTCTTGGAGGATGAAATTGGGCGACAGTTCTTTTTTATCACTGGACGGCTGAAAGAATTGATTAATCGCGGCGGGGTCAAGTTCAGCCCGTTTGATATTGAAGAAGTGTTATTGCGCTTGCCGGGCGTGAAAGTGGCGTTGGCAATCGCCTTTGAAAATGAATATTACGGCGAAGAAGTCGGCGCATATATCGTGCCGCAAGACGGTGTGACGCTGACTCATGAGGACATTTTGGCACACTGCCGCCAAACCATGAGTTTTGAAAAATCGCCCAAAGTCGTTGTGTTTGGCACGGAAATTCCCGTGACTTCAACTGGCAAATATCAACGGCTCAAACTGCGCGATTTATTTGCAGCATATAAAGGGACACAGTTTAGGAAATAGCATGTCTATAGCCAATCGCCAGAAACTAAAGTTTCCGGCTGACAAAAAGACAAGTTTGCTCAATGTTGAGATTCGTAGGTGAGGGCATCCTTGACCATATCTACGGCTTAATTTCTAGCGGTTTAATTCCCAACAAGAAAATAAAAAATCCCATGAACACACTTACCCTATTTTATACCCATAACCTCAAAGGCGATTTGACGCTGCTGCCGCGTTTGCAAACATTTTTGCAACAGCTTAAGCGCCAATATGATACTAAACCGCTGCTGCTAGATTTGGGCGCTTCGTGTGTGCCAGAGGCGTGGCACTGTGCAGCAACCGGGGGGCGCTCCATGCCGATTGTGTTGGATGGCATGGGGTATCATGCTGCCAATGTGGCGGGCATGTTCGCCGAGGACAGCCGCGACAAACTCAAAAATCTCATCAGCATGGCATTGGTGGATGAGGCGCACTCGTGGCGCTACCATGTGCCACCCGTGCGCGATGATGGCATCCTGATTAGCACGCAACCTGCTCCGGCACTGCGCTTGTGCATTGTGTTGTCGCCCGCCGAAACAACATCGCTTGCGGACAATATGCTGCACTTGCAAGGCATTCAGGAAGGCGAAGTGGGCGTTGTGACGCTCGTTTTAGCCGATGAACCTACACTTGCAAGCCACGCGATTCATCCTATGCCTGCCAATACCCTCGCCGACATCACCATTATCGCCGCGATTGAACTGGTCGAGAGCGAAGCCAAACGGATTGAGTGAAAAATATCGGACACTGAATTTTGTTTCCTCAGTGTCCTGATTGCTCACTTTTTAACGTAGCGACATTTTGTATTTGGTATAGCCCATGACCCCTTCTTGGTCAAAGAAAGCGGGACCAAAAGCCATATACATTTTAAAGCCTAGCCGTTCATAGACCCGCCGCGCCGCCTCATTGCCATTGGCAACAGTGATACCCACACTGGCATGACCCCGTTCACGCCCTTCCGCAATCAAACTATGCATCAAAAGGTTGATGAGTCCTTTACCGCGAGCTTGCGGGACGACGGCAACACTTTCGATAATCCAAGGAGCTTGCGGCAGCAGCAATGGATTTTCAACAGGGTATGTCCAGATAGTGCGATACCGTTCTCGAAACAACTCAACCATTTCGGTTGTCCAACCGAATGCCTCACCGATGCTTTCTAAACAGCGCATTCGCACGGGGCCCTCGGCAAATTCTATACCAGCTTCAATCCCGGCTGCTGCCGCGATCGGTTGACCATCTTCTTCCAAAATCCAGAATTCATCCACGCTGCCCCAAGCGCCAGCATTCAACGTTAGCACCGTCTCAATAAATGTTTTGCCTTCAATATTCATCCCCATCAAGGGAAAATCCCAAAAGGAAAAATACGCGGGCGGCAGTGATGCTTCGTATTGCATCCATGCGACAAACGGAATATCGTGTGTGGTTGCGCGACGTACACTGTAGATGGTGTTGTTAAGCATGGTTTCCAGCACGGGCTGAGTGGGTGTCTGTAAAGCAGTCATCGTAGTTACTTTCCTTTGTGATGTAATGAGCTAAGTTGGCATTCACGACGCTATAGCAATGCTGATGGCGGATAAAAGATAATCTCCTGTGATGCTGGTTATTTAACTAATTTTCATTAGGTAAAATTCTTAAAAAAATTATCGGTGCTTCAAACCATTGACCCACGACTCAATAAGCGTGTCTGCCATTTGGTGCTTGGTTTTTTCATTCCATTCCGATTTAATAATATGAATGGTGCTGACCATCCCAATAAAAATTCCGGCAATCAAATCACAATCGGGAATAAGCGCATCCCCTTTGGCAACCGCATTTTCTAACAAATGGCGAATAGGCAAATTGAGTGCCTCGTAAGCAATATCATCAATTGCCTGTGCAGAGTGGGCATCAATGGCTGGCAAATCGGATTTGTTCATTCGCATAATATCTAAAGGCACTTGCGAAAGAAACCAGTACGCGACATGCCGTAATTGCAGCACCCAATCATCACCCCCTTGGGCAATCGCAGCCCGTATCCCTAGATGATGACGGCGCAAATTGCGCTTTATCACTTCAACATAAATTTGTTCCTTGCCATTGGGAAAATGATAATACAGGGATGATTCTTTGACTTGCAAGGCTTGGGCAATATGGCGCAATTTAATGGTCGTAAACCCTTGCTGGACAAAGAGGGTTTCCGCTGCATCCAATAGCCGTTCCCGCGATTCATTATATTCTTGTGTAACCATGCCTGCTCATCTGTATAACTAATTTTCATTAGGTAAAATTATTATACACCCCAAAATAGTTTTTGGGCTATGTTGCTCATCTAATCTTTAGAATTGCCTATCTGTCCGTTATTATGGGCAAAGCCTTTATTTATTTTGTAATGTATGATTTTTTCATAAAACCTCAACACTTTTCCCTCCATCATGACCTTAAGATATTGTTATCTGTTTCATGATTTTATGAGGAGAACCCTTTCATGACCTATCAAATTATTTTAGACAGCGAATGGTCAACGGTACGTTACAATGCCGATGATAAATATGTTTATCATACTTTTCATCAACCCATTGGGGGACAACCTTTTCGGGATACCCTTAACGCCGGGTTAGATGCACTGACGCTGAACAACGCCCAAAAATGGCTCTCTGATGACCGCAAAAATGCCGACTTTGCGCCCGAAGATGTGGGTTTCGCTGTGACCGATTGGGGTCCCCGTGCTGCCAAAGCCGGATGGAAATATTGGGCATTGGTTGTGCCGGAAAGCATCGCCGGACGGGAGAGCATGATAAAGATTGTGGAAGTCTTTTTTGAGCTTGGCGTGCGGGTGATGGTGTTCACCGATTTGGAAAAAGCACGGACGTGGTTATTGAAGTTATAGCAACCAAAAGGGCGAACAGCCGTGTTCGCCCTCTCTAAAACACATCTTACTTATACACCAATTCAGTTTGCCCCACCAAGACCAAGCGCCCGGTATTGATCGTCTCCAAAATCGAGCCGTTTTCATACACCTGTACCACTAATGTGGCGGTGCGCTCTGGACCCAATGGTTCACCCAACATGGCTTGCACTTCGGGATTGCTGCAATAGACTTTGCCGAAGCCCAACGCTGTAAAGGGCGAAGAACAGGTCAACTCATCGCCGGGATTATAAGTATCTTCGTATACCGACCAGCGTCCATCGTACAACATCACAAAAATATTGCGCGTATCGCTGCGCCACGTCATGATGCCATTGACATAGGGTTGGGCAGTGCTTAACACGGCTCGGACTTCGGTAGCGGGGCAGCCCAAGAGCCAATGTTTCTGCGCCCATGTTTCGGCAAATAAGCTCTTGTTAAGGGGGCAATCAGTAATCGTGCCGCCCGTGCGTACCGGAATCGCACTCAGCGATGTTTCCAATTTGACAGCGTTCACGGGTACCCAACCGAATACCTCTGCAAACCCGACATACAAATGATTACCACGAAAAGTAATTACATCCACAGCAGCATCTGCCGGAATCATCGTTACAATCGGCGCGATAGCATCACGCCCTGCCCGCAACGCGACCTCTTGCTGGGTGGTGGCGGTTTGCGATACAGTCGGGGGGATGGGCGTACTATTGGGCTGCGCCGTCGGCACAACCGTTCCCGCCAGCAACACCGGAATATTGGTTGCGAGAGGTTCTGGAATGGTGATATTATCAGCCGCCACCAATTCATTGATAGCACTCGACGCCAGAAATGCTGTTTCTTTTTCTACCGCGAAAAATTCACGGTGTTGACGCGACTGGGCGAATTCGATAAATTGCGGTATATCCACAATCCAAATGCGTGCTGTGCCATCGGATGGCACAGTGAGGATGCGTTTGCCATCCAAACTCCATGCGGCGCTCCAAATGCCTTCTTCAAATCCAGCAGAACGCTCCAAATGACCCAAAATCAGCGGTTCGGTTTGTTCCCCCGTCAAGCGCCACACGCGCACGGTGTTATCCCATGACCGCGTGAGAACGGCGGTTTCGTCTGGCGACCATGCCGCGCCATGCACCGGGCGTCCGGGATGCCGGAACGCTGCCACCAGTGTGTTTGTTGCCAAATCCCAAATGAATGCCTCACCATCACCGATGACCGCCCCTTCGCGCCATGCCATGACCTGCGTTTCCGTTTGATTAAAGATTGCCCCAGCAATGGGCAAATGATAGGTGAGTCGCTGCAATTCTGCGCCCGTTTGGTTATCCCAAAGGCGCAATGTGCCATCATTTGACCACGAGAGCAGGCGGTCACGCGCCGCATTCAATAGCGCCCCTTTGATGCTGCCATCATGCCGCGCCGTAAATTTCTCAGCGCCGGTCGCCGCATCCCATTGATAAATGCCACCGGGGATTGTCCATGCGGTAATGGCGCTTTCGTCGGCGTTCCATGCTGCGCCACCGACCGAACTATCATGCGTCAATGTCAGACGATTTTCGCCGTTGGTCACATCCCACACTTGCACCGTGCCATCTTCTGACCACGACATCACGAGGCTGTTATCTTGATTAAAGACAGCGCCTTGCACCGGGCGCGTGTGTGACATGGGGATAGTCGCATTGGTTTCTAAATTCCATAACACGACTGCGCCAGCTTGCGACCACGCTAAAACTTGCGATTCAGCGGCATTAAACAACGCCCCCCGCACCGTTGAATCGAGTTGAATAGAACGGGTTTCTTGCGTGGCGACATCCCACAGATGCACAGTGCCACCCCATGTCCAACTTAAAACATGGGTTTCGGCATTATTCCAACGCGCCCCGGCAACCGTCGCCATATGCTGCAACACGATTTCTTCTTCGGTATCCACGCCCCAAATGCGGGCAGTGCGGTCATTTGACCAAGTGAGAATTTGGGTGTTATCAGCATTCCATGCTGCCCCTTGCACAAAGCCATCATGCCGTAGCCGATGTTCGCGCAAGTTGTAATTCAAATCCCAAATCCGTGCCGACCCATCATTCGATATGGTGACGATTTGGCTTTCATCGCTGTTCCAATGCGCCCCACGTAGGATTTGCCGCGTGTTGTGCCGCAGCACAGTCAGCCGGGGCGGATGTTGGGAAATATCCCAGAGATAGGCGGCGCTGGCAAAACTGCCTACCAAAATTTTCGTTTCATCTTCGCTCCATTCTAAGCTGATGGGCTGCGCCCTCTCTGCTTGCATGATCACCGGGTCACGGTCACGCACCAAATCCCATAGAATGACTTCACCATCCCAATTCCACGTCAAGAGCAGCGTTTCATCTTTATTCCACAGCGCCCCAGAAATCCAACTGTTTTGTTCAAAAATGCGCGAGTCTTGGTTCGTCGCCACATCATGAATACGGACGCTCCTATCTTCTGACCACGATGCCACCTGCGTTTCATCGGCATTCCAACGAGCGCCAAGTACACGGGCATTGTGGACAAATTGTTTGAGTTGCTCACCAGTGGTCACATCCCATATTAAAACATTGCCATCCAATGTCCATGACAGGAGGCGTTGTTCGTCTTGGGTAAGAACCGCACCTTCGACTGTGGCACTGTGTTCCATGATGATGGGAGCATCCGGTGTTTCGATGGGGACAATCCGCGCTATGCCATCTTCCGCCCAAGAGACAATCCGTGCCTCATCCTTAAACCATGCGCCCCCGCGCACTTGCCCTTGATGTTGATAAGTGAGTAGGCTAGTTTGGGTTGCCACATCCCATACCGTGACAGTGCCATTGAGTGTCCATGTCAACAAGCGCGTTTCATCTTGCGTCAATGTTGCCCCCAAGACACTGCTTTCATGATGAAAAATTTTAGCTTCTGCGCCGCCGCTGATTGCCCGAATTTGTGCCGTGTCATCATTTGACCACGACAGAATATGCTGCATATCGTGTGTCCAACGTGCGCCATTAATCTGGTCATCATGAGGGAGTTCAATGACCGTGGTGGGCGGTTTTTGGGTGATATCCCACACCCGCACCAAATGATCGTCCGCCCATGTCAGCAATTGCGTTTCATCGGTGTTCCACACGGCACCAAATACCTGTGTGGTTTCCGAATGGTGTGGCATAAAAACCATTTCCTGCACCGAGCTGGCAAGCGCAGCATATGCTACCGAATAACTATCAGGATTAAACACCGCTGGATAATTCGCCATAGATTGTAAACTGGTTAGCAGCGCCGTTTGGGGCATCCCAGAATTTAATTGTTGGCGAGCCACATCAATCAAAAAGCGACTTTGGATAGACCAGGCTTGCAATAAGTTGGTTTCGCTGATTTGTTTTTCTTGGGCAATTTCAGTGCCGCGTACTTGGGCAACATTGAGTGCTTCTTGCGCTACCTGTTCTTGGCGGCGTGCCTCTGAGAACATGAACAGCGAAATCACGCCAAAGATGACCGCCACCACCACTAGCGCCGCCATCCGGCTCACCAATCGCCGTTGTTTCTGCGTCTCAAACGTGCGGCTGGCAATAATATATTCTCCATGCAGCGGTGTTGGCTCCGGGATTTTGCCCGCAGAGGAGGAAATCCATTGTTCGGCTTCCGTAATTTCGACGCCATCCAGCAAAAAGCTATCTTCGCGCTTATTATTATCCCATTCGATAGCGCGGATTTGATAGCGGGCGTGCGCCCGTGCATGTGCCAAATCAGCATTCAGCGCCGCCATCACCTTGGGGAAGGATTCTTCAAAGGTGTTTTCATGTCCGGCGTGCGGTGTAAAATAAATCCAGTTGATATGCCCGATGCCTGCGGGAATCGGTTTATCATCAAACTTTTTCAATACAATCGGAATTAATTTCTTTTTCAGCGCAATCGCTGTGCCGAGTTCCATATCCACGCAGTATGTCGAATCGAGATAATCCGGCGAGAGAATTGCCAGAAACGCATCTGCGCCTTCGAGTCCGCGCTTAATATCATCGGTGAAGCCTTCACTGCCGGGGGGAATATCTTCCCAATCTACCCAACATTCTTTGCCTTCGTCTTGGAGTGCCTTCACTAATGTTTTCGTGAATTCAACATCTTTGCGACGATAGGAGATAAAAACATCGCTAAATTCACTGGCTGGCATAATCCTCACCTTTGCTGAAATCGGGTGTTTGGTATCTTGTATAGAATAGCACGAGTGCGAAAATAACGCATAATTAAAATGCCCTAAATGTAAATTGTAATGGTTAGAATATCGGAATTGATATTACAATCCGCAAACGAAATCAGGATTCAAAAACCTAGCGATATTCATTAAAATCGTATGCTACTCAATAGGAAACGATACGACGCATGAAGATTCATTTACGCATGTTGGGCTGCCGCCTGAATCAAAGTGAGATTGATATGATGGCACGGCAGTTTGAACAGCAAGGGCATGAGATTGTCGAAAATCCGGCGCTAGCTGACCAAGTGGTGGTCAATACTTGTGCTGTCACTAGCGATGCTGTTAGCAGTGGGCGCAAGTTGATTCGGGATTTGCACCGCGCGAATGACGCCGCCGAAATTACGGTCACGGGTTGCCATGCCCAAATTGCGCCGCAGGACATCGCGGTTTTGCCGGGTGTCGCACGAGTGGTAGACAATGCCAGCAAAGATACATTGGTCGAAAAAATCACGGGCAAGCCGACGGAATTATTTGATATTGAACCGCATGACCGCGCTCGTTTACCGGGTTTTGGTAATCGCACCCGCGCCTTCATCAAAGTGCAGGATGGCTGCGATAATGCTTGCACCTTTTGCGTCACCACCGTTGCACGCGGTGCCGGGCGCAGCCGCAGTGCCGCAGAAATCCTCAACGAAATTCAATATTTGCATCAGATGGGCTACCAAGAAGCGGTACTCACAGGTGTGCATTTGGGCAGTTATGGGCATGATGCCGGTGATTCGCAGGGACTCAAGCATTTAGTTGAGCGCATTTTGGCAGAAACAGCGATTCCCCGGTTGCGCTTGTCGTCGTTAGAACCATGGGATTTAGCGCCGGGTTTCTTTGAGTTATGGGATAATCCGCGCCTTTGCCCGCATTTGCATTTGCCGCTGCAAAGTGGTTGCGATGCCACCCTCCGCCGGATGCGCCGCAATACATCCCAAAGTGAATTCCGCGAGTTGATGCACGCCGCCCGCACGCTAATTCCTGATGTTCGCATCACCACCGATGTGATTGTCGGTTTTCCGGGCGAAACCGATGAAGAATTTGCCATCAGCGAAAATTTCATTCATGAGATGGATTTTGCGGGATTGCATGTGTTTCGTTATAGCATTCGCCCCGGCACACCTGCCGCCCGCATGAAGCAGCAAGTGAGTAAAGACAAAAAATCCGAGCGCAGCCATCGCTTATTGTCACATGCCGTTGAGCAAGAACAGCGTTTCGCGGCGCAATTTGCCGGGCAAACCTTGCCTGTGTTGTGGGAAAATATTAGCGGTGCAACTGAAAATGGCTTCATTAACGCCGGCTATACCCATAATTATATTCGCGTGCAAACCGTGCATCCCCGCGTTCTCAGCAACCTCATCACCCCCGTCACGCTAGATACAGCGCGAGATGGTGTGCTGACGGGGATGCCCATGTTGGAGGGGGTCGAAATTGAAACGCTCAGTGGCGATTTGCCTTAGTTGCCTTTTCTGCTACACATCATTCGCCTTTTTTCATCTTCTGTAATTGGTCGAGGAGGCGGCTGGCAGTGCTGTGGTCAGGCGCGACATTGAGTGCCTCTTGCGCCCAATGGATGGCTTGGTCGTATTCAGTCAGGCAGGCGTAACAAATGGCGAGATTGTAGAGCGTTTCCGGCGAGCGCCCATAAAATTCCAACGACTCAAAGAAAAAGGGCAGTGCCTCCTCATAAAAATCTGTACCACTCAGCAGCGCCGCACAGGTAAACGGCACATCAAATTCTTCGCCAATCGAATAATAATGGTCGTAGGTTTGATAAACCATGTGACGCACTTCGGCTTTCATGGTGTCGTTGATGCCTTTTAACTGTGCGAACAAATCTGGGAAGTGGCGCAGCAATACAATCGTATCCCAACCGCTGAAGCGAATATGCGCCAGAATTTGCGTGACGGTGGGTTTATTGGGGTCATCTTCGCCTTTGCTGAACATCTTAAAATTATAAAAATCATCGGGGCTGAGTTGTTCGATATATTCCTGATAGGCTTGGCGCGTCTCGATGTAGCCCTGTGGTGGCGGTGTGCCAAGCAAAGCGCAAATATCTAAATTAATGGGCTGCCGCTGGGGATGCAATATCTCACCACCCCAGGCTTTTGCCATCGCGCCCAACGCATGAAAATTGACCATGAGCGAAAAACTGCCGTGCAGATTAAAATGCGGCTCTTCGCGGCTGACCAAATCATTCTTCAAATGATAGCCTTTATCGCCCGTCAGCAAAAACCAGCGTCCGTTGGATAACCGCCGAATCGAGCGCATAAATTCAAAACCCGCGGTGGGGAATAAAAACCACGTATCGCTAAAACTTTGGGCGTAGTCTTGCAGCAGCGCCGTATAATCAGGGTCTGGGTAATACTGGGCAGCATCAATCGGGTGCAGTTCAAACGCCAATTTGACGTTATTTAAACCCGGTTCATCCTTTTCGGTGACAATCTTAGACACTTTGACGCGCCCTTCGCAGAATAAGCCTTCTTTGGCAGCAAACATATCCTGCGGCAACGAATCGAAAAAATAATTGCAAACAACGACCACTGGATTTTTGACCGTTTCCGGCGTTAGTACTTTGCCCGAATGGTGCAGCCGAATCGGGGCATCTTGGGTGGCATCCACCAGCGCGAAATCTAAATGACCCGCTTCTACCAGCAGTTTAAGTTTGGGATGGTCTTGCCAGAACGCCAAATTTTCTTTGGCAAAATCTGTCAGCACATAACAAAAAGGCTGCTGCTTAAGGACAGACGTGGGATAAAAAGCCAAGACTTGCCTCAAAAAATGAAAGGCAAAGCGCCCGGGACCTGCGCCGGGTTCAATAATATATACAGGTTCAGTAGGGTCTAAGTGCGCGTGCCAATCGCGCAGGAAACCAAAGACCACGCGGGCAAAGGCGCGTGCCATCGCCATATTGTTGGTCACAACGTGCGGGATAATATCTTGCCGCCAGGCATTCAGCCCATGATGGTCATAAAATTCCGTTTGCATTCGCCACAAAATTGATTCAGATAAGCGTTTGGGATTTTCTAAAACAATGCGTTGTTCCGTCATGGTGCGTTTTCCGGTGAGGGGTATAGGTGATCACAACAGCACGCAAGCATAACGCAAAGCAGCGGGACTGCAAAGAGGCGACTCCGACCTGAAAATAGTGGTAAGTGCTGAGAGATAGTTTTACATTTGAATTATAAATAGGCTCAGGTCAGCTATCAGCTTTCCTCATTTTGTTGCATCTCTTTCTAAGTAAATCCATGAAAAATTTGGATTGAACCAGCAACGCCAAGATGGTTTTTTATAGTCAATATTGGCGTTTTTGGCGCTTTGGCGGTTGATTTCGTTCTTCAATTCTTTACGTTGATTTACTTCTGTAAATAAGAGGTCACAAAGATAAAAATTCTGTTTTAGAGGGCGCGACACATCGCGCCCAAAATACCCAATGGCGTGCATTTAACCTATGGGAAGGTTTAGCCCTTATTCAACATCCACTTTACGTTTGGTGTTGTCGCCATCCACATCGCGCACAATTTCCAATTTGATTTCTGCGATGAGCGCCGCCAAAGCTCCCAACGCCGCGAACAACGGGGCGAACACGACCAACACACTGCCCGCGATGACACTAGCGGTTAGCGGCACTTCCAACATGATTTCGCCGTCTTTCTTACGGATAATCAAGCGGCGCACATTGCCTTGTTCGATGAGTTCTTTCACGCGCTCCACCAGGTCTTTCCCGGCGATTTCGATTTCTTCGACCCAAGTATCTTTGCCATTCTTGGATTTTTCTTGTTCGTCTGTCATGGCTGCTTCCCCATATGGTCTAATTGATTAAGCGATTACACTCACCTATACGCAGCACCAAGCAAGGAGTTTCATTGCCCATTGGGAGATTTGTAAAAATGAGGTCAATGACACACAAAAACAATCTATTTATCGGACTAAGCAACTAAGACAAACGACTCAACTCTTGATTGATAGCATCCATATCGAATGCGTCTGGGTCAAAATCGCCGCCAAGCCATTCCAATAAATCTTCATATTCAGGGTCTTCGCGGTGTTCCAAAACTTCTAAAACCCAATAATAGCGCCCGATGCCCCCAATATCTTCCGGCGGGCAAGCGAGTTTGCCTGTGATACATCGGGGCAATGGTTGCTGTGAGTCATGCGGCAGAATTTTCTCCACCACAATTTCATGATACCAACTATCGCCAAAATCATATTCATACAGAAACTTGAATTTTTCGCCCGTGACGATTTGGCTGAGTTTGACTTTGTGCGAGTCTTCATTGTCCAAGTCCTCCATGTCAAACATGGTCATGGGCTTACTGTAATACACCTCACCAATTTTGAAGTGATGCAGATGGGCGTCTTCCCAACCCATCGTGATTTGCAGGATGTCATGTAATTTTGCCAATGTGGTATCGCTGGCAACCAACAAGCGCCGCCAAATAGGGGGTTTGCTATATTTTAAGGTCACTTTGAGTTGGTAAATGTGTTTTTCGGCTTTTGCTTTGGGCATGATGCTATCTCCCCATACACCTAAAATATCACGGGTACTTTGCATTATAATGGTTTTAGGGCGATGGTTTGTAGTGGTTGTACGCACTATCAGCAACAATTGAAAGGAAACTTTGATGACTCGTGAAGACTTATTTGAAGTGATTGAAACACTCTCGCCACAGAGTATCCATGAATTGGCGCAATTTGTAGATTATCTGAAATTCAAGGAGATGCAACCAACCCAGCAAGCCACCGGGTCATCTTGGCTGAAAGATATTTATGCCATATTTGCCCCGGTGCGTGCCGAAGTTGCTGCCTCTGGCATGACCGAAGATGAGATTAACCAATTGATTGAGGAAGCGATTGATGAGGTGCGATTGTAACCTCTAAAACCGTCCCCGTTGCAGCACACTAATCCGCCGAATCCATGCCGAAGCGAAGTCTATGTCCATCATCAGACGCACGCGCACGCGGTTATTCGCGCCTAAAAATGCCACTGGCTTGTCAAACGTATGCGTATCACGCACGATATCCTCAATCTCAAACCATTCACTCGTTTCCCAATTCCATAACGACGTTGCCACGCGCCGCCCGTAGCCACTGGAACGGTCTACAAACAAGGTGAGTTCGGTCACATCGCGCAGCATCGCATCCGGCAAGGGCGTCAGTTCAATCACCACCGATGATTCTTGCAGCAACGTAAAATCATTGGGACCACTGCCTTCGACATTTTCTTTCGCCAGCAGCGCCCAAGTGAATTGGTCAGGCAAAATCGTCACAATCTCGCTCGTCGGTTCGGCGGTCACTGCCAATTGAATTAAGTACAGCGTCGTATCCACCCAAATGGGCGTGCGGTCAATTAAGGTCAAATCATTCGCCCAAGTATCTGACCAACCCACAAGATACACATCATTGCCGCGTCCAGTCGTGGCAAATTGGTCACCCAAAAAGGCGGTTGCCAGCGCCCGATAGCGGTTTGCCTGCTGGGCTTCAAACGTGCCAGAGGGCAAATCGGTTGGCATCCCCAAAATATCGGTGACGGTTTGTTCTGCCAAACGGCGCGATTCGCGGGTTTCACGCAAGGCATTCAGCCGTTCATAAGGCATCTCTAGCGGTGCGGCGGCGGGCAAACTCGGCAGCAGTGCCAGCCCCAAATCGCTGCCATCCAGCGTCACCAAATCGCCCGGTTCCAGCGTTTCCCCCAGTGAATACGCGATACCCCGCGCTAACACCATCGGATTTTTCAGCGTGATTTCGCTGTCATTGCGGACGAAGCCTTGCAGCGTTTGGACGATGGGTTCTCTATCAACATTGGCAGCATCATATGGCAAATAAGTCAGTGTCAATTCGCCCGTGATGTTGGGTTTTTCGGTCATGCCAGATGCGGCAAAATTGGCGAAAATGCCGCCATCCACTGCAAAATTTTGTGCCGTCACCCGGCTGGTTTGTACCATTTCAACCGTAGATTGGGCGTTATTGGTGGTCAAAAAACCACCTTGCGCCAGCGTGGGCAGCACGCGCAAAAGCTGCCCCTCCGCCAATTCCAATGTATGGATGCCCCGGCGCGGC
The DNA here is from genome assembly GCA_022842885.1 of Anaerolineae bacterium. Lineage (GTDB taxonomy): Bacteria > Chloroflexota > Anaerolineae > Aggregatilineales > Phototrophicaceae > JALHOR01. Next base: position 6,655 of record JALHOR010000078.1, on the reverse strand, counting down.
GCTAACACGCTGATAAGGCGCTCTAATTTGGCAGTATCGCTATCTTGCCACGTTTGCACCAATTGAATGCGGCTCACCGTGATTTCGTTGCCCCGCAGATTAAACCCCACTGTCCACGCCACACCGCTAAATACCAAAATAAACAACGGAATCGTGACCCACGCCCACCCACGCCGATTCAGCCGATTCAGAAGCATATAATTGGCGGGACCTATCAGCAGGATATATGCCAGCAAATAACCTAATAGTGAAGTCACAGGCGGCAATAATTCGATGCCGGGCAAAATTGCCATCGCCGTTGCCGCCTGCGCCATATTGATGACCCCTTGTGTCCATGCCGGACGCGCATAGCCCGTTGTTGCTATCTGATACCACAAGGCATCCTGATTTTGCCAGTTTCGCAGCGGTTCTAACGTTGGGTCTGCCGCCAGAAAATCCACTGTGCCATTGCCATACTGCCAGCGAATCAGCAGTGGTGTGTCAGCGTCATTGGCAGCTAAAACCACCGCACCCGGTTTGAGTTCGCCAGTGGTCATCACGGTGCGTTCTGCCAACCCATCAGCGGTATTGATGTACGCCGCCAAGCCATTTAAATCAGCAATAGCGCGACTATCAGTGGGCGTAAACGGCATTAACTGGCGCAAGCCTGCCGTCTCGGTTTGCCAATTTGCGCCCCCGGTAATGACGAGATGCCCACCACCGAGTACCCAATGCTCAACGGCTGCTTGCTGCTGAACCGTCATTTGCTCCGTATCCGCCCCTACAAACCACAGCGTATCCACTGCTCCTAACGCTGCGCCATAATCCGGCAAATTTTCGACTGCCCAATTGACTTGCAGCGATGCAAATCCGGCAGATTTAACATTGTTCAGCCCAATACCAGCGGCACTGGCATCGCTGATGATGAGATGCACTCTATCTTGTGAACCCGCCGCTTCTAAGCCAATCGTCTGCTGCGCGATACGTACACCTTCGGCATCAATCAATTCGACGACCGGCTGTGAACTGCTGCGCCGCGCATGAATATACAAAAATACCGTTTTTTCCGAACCCGACGGCAGTTCAATCGGCGTGCTATAGGCATTGCTAATCACGCGCCCTGACGTTTCTGGGCGCACAATCAATTTGCCGATAATATCTGCGCCGCTGTTGCTGACCTGAATTCGGATGGGAATCCAATAATTTTCCCGAAAATAATGGTCAAAGCCCGCTTCGATACGCATTTGAACGGTGCTGGTCTCTTGGGCGGCGGCAGGCAGCACTAGGATGAAAATCAGCAGCACCCAAAAAAATCTTTTTAATAACATGGGGAATAATCCATCTACACTATGGCGCATTTTTAACCAGAATGCGCGTATTGTAACACGCACGACGGCATTTCTGGTTTTGAGATTTTTGTGAATTATTGATGAAAAGCTGATGCGTATTGAAGAAAATCACCCCGGAGAAAAATACCATTGAACCGCGAAGATGCCTGAAAAACCGATTGAACCACAAAGAACACGAAGGTCACGAAGAAAAGCATAACCGATTTATCGGTTTCCCGTTTTGCCCTAGCCATCGTATTTTCAACCGATGGCGTTTTGCACTATTTCTGCCCCTCCCGCCAACTACTGCACTGCTTTCAATGCTTCCGGTGTGACGTTCTATAAGAGCGCCTTAAATTCATCCACAGTCAATTTAGCGCGGCGGATAATACTTCTTAAAGTGCCGGGTTTTAGTTCTTTGTGATCAGGCACGGATACAGTAATGTATTCGGGGGTTTCACGGATCATAATGATGTGGCTGCCCTTTTGCCGTCTACCCCAAACCCTACCTTTTGCAACGCCTTCACACACTCTCGCCCGGAAATTTGCGGCAAATAACTCATATCATCGCAACTACGAAATGCGTTGTTTCGTCGGGAACCGGTTGCCCATGCGCGATAAGGCTTTCGATATAAACATCAATCGCTTCTTTGATGTTTGCTAAAGCCTCATCTAAGGTATCGCCTTGGCTGATACACCCCGGCAAACTCGGCACTTCTACGGTATAGCCGCCAGCTTCAAGGTCGGGAATTAATAACACTTGGCGCATGGTGTTCCTCCATTATGGTATGGATGTATAGCCAAAATCATAGCATAAATTGGCGGTATCAGCCGATTTCATATCATTAAGCTGTACTTGATACCCGCGATCCAGCAGAATATCCATCGCAGTTGCCTTGCGTAAGATGAGCCGCTGCCCATCATCCACCAGTGTCGCCAATTCGGTATATTCTTCCGGCGTGATGGTGCCATACGTATTTTTAGCAATCAAATTTTCTTGGCGCTCTCACACCCCCACCACCTCTGCCACATCAATAAACAAGCGATGCCACCATTCCAACGTGAGGAGGGTCCACAGCAGGCGGGAGGTGTCGCGTTTGCCGGAAGCATGGTCATCTATCAAGCGGGTGACGACGGCGAGATTCAACAAATTGCGCTGGCGGGCTTCAGGACTCAGCAGCGTCTCGCGCACCAGCGAAATATCGCGCCGCAGCCAAGCGCCCAACGGCACACCAAACCCATGTTTTTTACGCCCAATGATGCTATCCGGCAGCAAGCCGCGTGCTGCTTGCTTGAGCATAAATTTGGTGGTGCTGCCGCTTAATTTGAGGTTGACCGGAATCTGTGCGGCAAACGCAATCAGATGATGGTCTAAAAACGGCGCCCGCGCTTCTAGCGATGCCGCCATGCTCGCTCTATCTGCTTTGATGAGCAAATCATCGGGCAGATAGGTTGTCATGTTAGTGTATAAAAGGTCGGGCAAGGTAACGTTGCCATTAAAATGATTCTGAAAATCCCACCCCGCCCGGTCTACTTGTCCAGTCAATTGGTGAATCATATCTGCATTGAACAGCCGTACCAAATCAAAATAAGCCAGTCCGGGTGAATGGGCGGCTGCCATCACAAATCGTCGCGCCCGTCTTAGCGGATTATAATACCCAGTGTCTTCGGGCAGCGTCCGCATGATAGCTGCTGCTGATGCCCAGACATAACGCGGCACACGATTCAATTTTTCAAATAAAGTAGCGGCATAAAAACGCTCGTAGCCCGCAAACAATTCGTCGCCACCGTCGCCCGTCAGCGCCACTGTTACCTGCTCACGAGTCATTTGGCTGACCAGATATGTGGGGATGGCGCTGCTATCGGCAAAGGGCATGTCATAATGCCACACCAATTTGGGCAGCAGTTCCAGCGCGTCGGCTTTCACAGTGAACGAGGTATGAATCGTCTCCAAATGCTGCGCGACTTGTTCGGCATAGGGTGTCTCGTCAAAGCTCGCATCGCCTTCAAACCCGATGCTGAAGGTACGGACGGTCGCATTCTGACGCTGCATCATGGCGACAATCAGGCTGCTATCCAAGCCACCACTGAGAAATGCCCCCAATGGCACATCTGAGACCAAACGAAAACGGACAGATTCGGCTAGAAGTTCGCGCAAGCGGTCTATATATTCTTCGTAGTGCGCTTTTTCCGAAATGCCTTCAATCGGTGGCGGCGACCAGTAGGCTTTGCTATTGATTTTGCCCGATACCGCATCTACTTCTAAAGTATGCCCCGGCAGCAGCATCTGGATACCCACAAATGGCGTTGCAGGCGCGGGGATATACCCATAGCCCAGATATAGAGCGAGATTCAACGAGTCATTTAATGCTGATTGGCGTGGCACGGCGGGATGACGCAAGAGCGCCTTAATCTCGCTGGCGAACACGAATATTTTTTCATCATGATAATAATAGAGGGGTTTTTCGCCCACGCGGTCACGCCCAATGAGCAAGCGGCGGTTGGGGGCATCCCACAGCGCGAAGGCATACATGCCGCGCAATTGTTTGGGCATAGCCGCGCCCCATTCTTCATACAGGTGGGCAAGCGTTTCGCCATCCCCGGCAGTCCGTAATATATGCCCAGCCGCCGTCAAATCTTCGCGCAGTTCGCGGAAATTATAAATTTCGCCATTAAAGACAACGGTAATGCTGCGGTCTTCGTTATAGAGGGGTTGGTCACTGCCTGCCACATCAATGATGCTTAGGCGGCGCATTGCCAAGCCAACGCCCTGTTCGGCAAAAATACCTTCGCCATCGGGTCCGCGATGCTGCAAGGTATTATTCATTGCCCGCAGGCACGTTGTATCTACAGGTTGCGAATCAAAATGGAGAACACCACAAATGCCGCACATAAACCCACCGCTTGGAGGTTGTCAAAGTCGGCAGAAGGATAACGAAAAAATGGGTTTTATTCTACAGGCGGTTGTGCTACATCACATCTAACTGCGCTTCGGCGGCACGGGCAGCATCATCGGTCATGCCGAGGCGTGTAAAAATGACCATCGCTTGCTGGAACATGCCGGCGGCTGTCCGGCGTTTGCCGCGACGGACGAGACTTTTGCCTTGGGCATAAAGCGTCTTGCCCACTTCGCCTTCTGCCTTCACTTCTTTGAATGCCGCCAACGCGGCTCTATAGTAATCATCGGGGTCGGTCGAAAACTGTTCATCGGGGGAAGTTTTCATGCGCGTGACGACATTGCCCAACGCCCGGTTGGCAAACCCCACCCGGATAGGGCGATTTAACTGTTGGGCAATTTTGAAGGCTTTGATAGCGTGCTGCCACGCTTCCATCAGGTGTTCTTGATGCAGCAGCACTTCGACAAAAGCATAATGGATTTCACAATTGTTGCCCAAGCGGTTCGCGGTCTGGCGCTCAGGTTCGGGGGTTTCCCAAGGGCTTTCCCCCAATTCCAAAGCCCGCGATAGCGTTTCACGCGCTTTATCATAACTTTCCAGCGTCAGCCACATTTGCCCTTCGTTGGTTAGGGCGATGCTTTGGATAGCGGGCATATGATGATTTTTGGCGCGTTCATAGGCTTGGTGAAAATATGTCCGGGCGCGAGCATAATTGCCTTTGAGCCGATACGATTCGCCCAAATTCAAATCGCTGCGGGCAATTTGGCTAGCAGCACCGGCTTGCTGATAATAGCGCCGCGCTGCCTCAAAATGGACAATGCTTTGGTTATAGTTCGCCCGATACCCATGGAAGATGCCAAAGGTATTTTCCACCATCGCCAAATGAAAAAGATTGGCAGTCGTGATGGCTTCTTGTTTTAGGTCATTCAACGCAATACTGGCATCCTGAAAATTATGCTCGTTGGTTTCCCAAGCACTCAGAACAGCCGTAATGCGCCGCTGGAATTCCGGGTCGGCAACTGGCTCAATTGCCAAGGCTGGATTTTCTGAGGTGGGATTTTTCGAGTCAGGGTCAGCAACCATAGATCACCTCATCAAAAACTAGAACTTATTTCAAAACTAATAATTGCGCCTCGGCTGCCTTGGCAGCATCATCCGTCATGCCCAATTGCGTAAAGATGACCATCGCTTCTTTGAACATCTGGGCGGCGGAACGGCGTTTGCTACGATGCGCGAGGCTTTTGGCTTGGGAATACACTGTGCGTCCAATTTCGCCTTCGGCATTAATATGGCGAAATGCTTCTAAGGCTGCCCGATAATAATCATCCGGCGTGCCTTCGATACCGATTGCGCCCGGATTAGTGATAGCCGTTAAGACTTCGCCCATAATCCGGTAGGCATAACCGAGGCTCAGGGGTTGTTTCTCTTGCGAAGCACTCTCTAGGCAGTTTTGGGCGTGTTGCCATGCTTCGGCAATATTTTCGGCAATCAAATCGAGCGTGGCTAACCCATGGTAAATTTCGCAGCGCAGTTCGTAAAAATCGTCATCGCCCTCTGCCCACTGGTCAGATAAGCGTAACCCTTCTTCTAAAGAATCGCGGGCAGCCCCATAATCTTTGAGGCTCAACAATGCCAAGCCTTCGTTGACAATCGCCATCGTCTGAATTCGCAGATTGCCCAAGCGGGCAGCCGCATCGTGGGCATTGCGGTACAAGCGGCGGGCGCGGCTAAATTCGCCCTTATTACGATAATTTTCACCCTGATTCAAGTCTATGATGGCAATACGATTTTCGTTGCCGACTTGGATAAACAAGCTGCGGGCGCGGTCATAATGCATGATGCTGGTGTTGAGGTTGCCGCGATAATGTTGCAAATAGCCTAAAAAATGCTCGGCGCGTCCCTGATTGGCGAGATGTTTGCTCTGGATAGCTTCTTGTACCATCTGAGTAAAACGCAAAATAGCTTCGTCAAAGGGTAGTTCACTTTTTTCCCATTGGTGCAGCACAGCCAAGCCGCGGGCATTAAATTCAGGCGTGGGGTCAGCATCAAATGATGAGATGGTGTTGATGACCATTGGAATCTTCCATTCAGGAGTTTTATTGCGGGAGCAAATCGCTTCATCGAGTAATCATAACAAATACTTTAGGAATTTGCATATAGTTTATTGGTCAGGAAAAAAACAGATTCAGTCTCTTTTGTTAGTGTGCTGCGCTATTGGTGAAGCATAGAGCCTGTTTTGAGACTGACCATCTGTTGCTATCTTCTAGGCAAGTGTTATGATATAATCGTGACTATCTCCTGATTATGGAGTAATGGTTTGTTGTATGGCATGATAAATACGCTTGTGCCTACCGGGTTTGAGGTTGTGCTGTGCTTCTCAAACAATACTGCATCATCCATGCACCTCATAGCGCAGGAATATTGCTGTTCGCCCCAGCCTGCCAAGTATCT
>JALHOR010000077.1 GCA_022842885.1 Anaerolineae bacterium | reverse complement strand
ATTATGAACATCAACCAAGTATCAAAGTACGCCGTTAGCTGACCACCGATGGCTGAAAGCTAATCGCTAAAACCCAACAGCTAAAAGCACCAATTTCGCCAAACCCAAAGCAATCTGGCGATTGCCAGCATCGGTATAGTGGGCGTAATCGTAAAACATCGTGCCAGCAGCATCCGCGAACAATGCGGATAAATCCGTTACCATAACATTTTCAGCAGCAAATGTGGCAGATAATTCAGAAAAAGCAGTTTGGGCAGAGGCAAAAAAATCACGCTGCATTGTTTCTAAGCATGTTCCGGCGGGCAAGCCATACGCCGAAAAATAACCCGCCCACACTTTTTCGCGCATTTGCTGAAAGCCAAATTGTTCTTCAATAGTGAGGCGTTTTTTCTCAATGATGATGGGTTGCAGCGCATAAATCATCCGCACATCATGCGCTTGTGCCGCGCCCAACATTGAGCGCACATTGCTCAAATACGGGTGTAAATCCAGTGGCACACTGTGGCATTCTGGAGCGTTTTCAGCGGGTGTGGGGGGTGCATCGGGCAATTCGGGCGCATCTTTGCCAAACAGCAATGCCGTGATAAACAAGCGTGCTGGCTGAAAATTACTTTTCGCGGCTTGTGCCGGATTTAATAACCGCTGCTGATTTTGGCGCAACGTAAAATCATAAAAATAATCTTGCTGGGTAGTGTAACTGCCATCGGCACGCGCTGTAAACTGCTGCGCCGCCAGCGTTGCCCGCCACATATCGTTATAGCCATCCAGCACAATGACCATATCCGGCGCATGAAACGGCAGCACTTCCTGCGTCAAAAATGCCAATTCGTTGACGGAATACCACCCGCCAGTACCAGCATTGATAACATTGATATTTTTGCTGGTTCGCGCTTCTAAAATATTTTCTAAGTGGGCGGCAATTGTCTGATTGTTATCGCTCGCGCCACTGCCTGCCACCGTTGAGCCGCCGATGATGATAATCCGATAATCGGCATTCAGGTCTATGGCGCTGGCAGAGTCACGCTGATTAAGGATAAAACCGTGCGAATCCACCTGCAAACCAGAGAACACTGCCGGGGCAGAATAGCGCCAACCGTATAAGGCGTGCAATGGAATGGGGTCAGGTTCTGGGGATTTTTGCGGGGATGGTGCTGACACAAACGGCTGAAGTATCACATGATTTTGCAGAGCAAGGTCAGCACGCGCTGGAAAAAATGCCCGCAAAGCGAGATAACTCCCGCCTTCAATCAGCACAAGAAAAACCAGTGTTATCAAAAAAATGATACCCAATTTGCGGTACATAATCATCACAAAAATCTATTTTGAGCATTACAAATATTATTCAAAATGAGGCATTGGTATCATGCCTCACGGAGCGTTGTTATGGATTTTGGTGGGCTGCCAGCGCCTCTTTGCCAGAGGGGGTAATGTTGTAAATCAAAATGCTATCGCCGGGACCTGTTTCTTTGCAACTGGCATAACGATACTTCACTAACTGGTCATACTTGCGGATTATCTCTTTATCTTTGTGATAGCGCATATCAATCGTGACACCTTTTTCCAGCTTTTCCAGCAATGCCCACAATTCATCGGTCATATCCATACTTATTCCTCATTACAAGAAATCAATAAATTTATATTTTTTAGTCTATCGAAATCCTCAAATTATGCAACCGCTTAGCCAATACTCATTATTTTATAATCTATAAAACAAAGGGGTTAATAGTTTAGCAAGCGTTGTTAAATATATTGGCGTTTACATCGGTCTACTCATATCACCGCAATCTACAAGGCAACAAATGAGCATTCAATTATTTTGGGATGAAACCATCCCCAATGTGATTCACTATCGCTTTCAACAAGGCTGGACATGGGAAGATTTTCGTCAGACTGCATTAGAAGAACATCGTCAGGGAGAAATATTAGCCGAAACGCGCTACGATATTATTGCCGATTTGCGCCATGCCACCATCCCCAACGGCACAGGTTTTACCAATGTAGTACGCCTATATGACCAAGGACCCAAAAACCGCAAAATGATTGTTGTGGTTGGGTCGCCCTTAGCCCGATCTATGATTCAGATTGGGGTTAAACTCTATCCACAAGTCAAAAATCGTTTTCACGCGGTTATCACCATCGAAGAAGCTCGCCAGCTTATTTTAAAGTTACGGGCAGAAGAAAGTCATTTTTAGCACAACAAAAAGGGCGGTTCAGCACCGCCCTACTCTATCATCATGAAAATTGCATTGGATATTCTTAGGATTTAGAGACGGCTTTCACCGGGCAGGTAGAAATGCCGAACAGCGTATATAACGGACACCAGCCCATCAAACTGGTCGCGCCCAAAATGACACCGGGAATAGCGACGAACCAAGTTTGAGTGAAAAACGCCCCGGCAAAAAACGCGATTGCCAGCATAAAACGGATGATACGGTCGGTGTTGCCTTCGTTACGAGTCATGTGGTTGTCTCCTGAATGATGATTGTTTTTGTTCGCTTTACTGTTTAGATGCAGTACCATCCAGAAGGTTACAATGCCCACGCTGCCATTTATCACTAATTCGGCATGACATTTGTCAGGGTGTGGAACGTTTGGCAAATGCCCCGGCAAGCTGTTCATACAGCGCATGTTTGCGCCCGTTGGGCAATTGAATTGCTTGCCCCTGTTCCCGGTAAAGTAAAATCGTTTTTTGCGTCGAATCCAACACCACACGGCAGTTGTCGCAGGTGGCAAGATGCGCTTGTGCCGCTTGCGTCAGTTCTTCGTCCAAATAATGATCCAAATAATCCGAGAGGTATTGCACCAACTCTTGGCATGTTACCGTGATGTGGGTCATCGTCAAGCATACTCCTCAAAATAGGTGGCAAGGTGTTCGCGCAGCAGCAACCGCGCCCGATGCAAGCGCACTTTAACAGCAGCTTCGCTAATGCCTAGAACAGTGGCGGTTTCGCGGGTGGAAAGTTCGTCAATATCCCGCAAGGTAAACACAATTCGCAGCGTTTCTGGCAAGGTGGCAATCGCCTTCTGGATTTCAGATTGGGTTTCTTGACGACTCAGCAGTGTTTCTGGCAGCGTTTGCCAATCCACAAAATGCATGGGCATGGCAGTTTCGGCAAATTCCTCATCCAGCGACTCAGGCACTTGTTTTGCCCGGCGCAATCTGCCCAAACATTCGTGATATGCAACACGATACAACCACGTCCCGATGCTGGCACGCGCTTCAAAACGGTCAATATGTTCAATCAACTTCAAAAACGTATCTTGGACAACCCCATCGGCTTGCTGTTCATCGTGCAACGTCGCCAGCGCCAGCCGATAAATTTTATCGGCATAGCGTTCAAATACCTGCGACAACGCCTGTTCATCACGGCGTTGCAATGCCGCAATGAATTCAATTTCAACACCCATAGCCTAATGTCCAACACTTATTTACATTTAGATGCTGCCAAGATGGATAAGGTTACAACCTAAATCATTATCAAGAGGCTGGTTTGAGCAGCACTTCATAGTACGTTACGAATCCCGGTATTTCTTCCAGATAGCGTCCGGCATGGTTTGCCACAAACTTTTCCAGTGCGGCTATCTGTTCCGGTTGCCCGCTTTCTGGTGAAGGAATTGCTACAATCACAACAATCTCATTGCGGGTAGCAAAAACATCCGCATCTTTTATGGGCAATTCATAAATAGCAGCGCCCGTTAAAGTGACATCTCCCATTTGTTTGATACCATCAAACAATGTGCCGCCCAAATAAACAACGGGCAAATGATGTTGCTGCGCCGCTTGCACAATGTGATAGATAGGGGCTTCAATGCGGGCTTCGCCTGTGGTCACAGGCAGTAATTGGCGCACATGATTCAAAGTGGCAGCACGGGTAAAAATGGCGGCTATCACCGTCGTTATCAGCAAGCCCCACGCTGCCCAGCGTAACCCACGTTCAAGTACAGAAGTTGATACAATGGGGCGATAAAACAAAAAAACCAAGAGCGCCCCGGCTAAGAAACCCCAGATAGGGGCGTAATAACGCATTTCGGCAACAAATGTCCATGTTCCCTGCGGCGAACTCAAAACCGAAGTGACACTTAACATGCCCACAATGAGCAGCAGCGCCCCCATACCGGTTATCAAAAAGAAAGCAAGCACAGGCGGGTAGGTCGCCACATTATTTTTCGGGGCAAGCGATGCACGGATAGAAACAGAGCGAAATAATACTTGCCACAGCAATCGAGCAAACACCACCAAAACAAGGGCAGATGCCAGCCACAAAACAAGTGTAATTGTTTGTTGGGGAATACCAAAACGGTCAAAAACGTAGGTGAACACTGCATTTGTCCCCAACGCCGCCGATGGGAAAGGCACGAACTGGAGCAGATGATGCCAATAATAAATGCGCCCGCTGCCATCAGCAAAATAGGTCGGTAGGCTGGCATCGCTAACACTTTGATTATAAAGAAAGAGCGCCAGAATAATTGCCCCGCCAGATAAAGTTGCTGCGAGTGCCATCTTCAACAAGGCAAAAACATGGTACCACAGCGCATAAAACCCAATCGCCAACGGAATAATGGCTACTGCTGGATAATAACCATAACGCAGCCACCCCTTTAGCCCACACAACACACCGGCAACCATGCCCAACCACCACAAACGACGCTGGGTGCGAACACCCCATAGGCACAACAGTACTGCCCACCAAAATAACATGAGCGCATTCAGGTTGGTAGAACCTACAGGGATGGTGTATAAACCTATCAGATATAGCCAAATGCCTAAGCGCAACCGTACACTAAAAACATCTGCCAACACTTCTAAGATGATGCCCCATGCCGCCAGCAACAGTGCCACCGACACTGCATCTAACCAGAATGCTGCCCACCACAAATCTCCTGTGATAGCATAAAACACGCTCACAGCGAAGGTCTTGCCGGGGGGCCACCACGTTAGCGCCTGATATTCAATTGCCGATAAATCGCTTGCATCCGAGACAAAATATGTCCCAATCCCCTGCCCTTCGTGCAGTCCGTGCAAAGCCCCGATTTGGAAGCCTTCGTCATGTTCCATGCTGACGCCATAGACCAGCAGAAAACTGCAATGAACCAGCACAGCCACCGCCCACAACAGCCACCGTAGACGCGACCAATATTGGTTGAGAAAAGACATTTCGTTGTTCACATCACACCGGAGACAATCACAATTGGATATTCGCAGCAAGTCATTATCTACGAAAGCAGGCGTTCCACAAGCGACAACCGTGCCGAAATTACCTGCTCATAGCGGTTAGCGAAAGCTATAGGCGACCAGATGGGGCAATAGGCAATGTAAAAATAAATTGCGTGCCATGCTGCGGGTCACTTTCGGCACGGATTGAACCCCCATGGGCTTCGATAAAACCGCGAGCAATCGCCAACCCCAAGCCAGCGCCACGAGTGCCATCTTCGGTACGCGCCCGCGATTTTTCACCGCGATAAAAACTTTCAAATAAGCGCGGCAGTTCTTCCGGGTTGATATATACACCCGTGTTACGAACAACAACTTCGATACCCTGAGCAGAACGACGCGCATGAATCATTACTTGTTCATGCTCTGGAGTATATAACAGGGCATTATTCACCAAGTTGGATAACACCCGCTGAATTTTATCGGGGGCAATATTAACAATATCCACGCCATCATCCACCACCCCAGAGAGCGTAATTTGCTTACGGGCGGCTTTGGCAGCCATGCTGCCAAGCGTATCAGAAATCATATCGCGCAAGGAAGTCGGCTGAATATCCAGTGGCACATGCCCGGCATCCAGTTGTGCCATCTCAAACAATTCGTTGATAAGGTCGCTCAGATTTTGAATTTCATCGAGGCTATTTTTGACGTAGCGTTGTACGGTGGCATCATCTGTCACGACACCATCTGTCACTGCCTCCAACATGACCCGCATAGACGCCAAGGGCGTGCGTAAATCATGCGAGACCCAAGCAATTAAATTGCGCCGCGCCAGTTCCAAACGGCGTTTGTCTTCATCCATGCGCTGTAAATTTTGCGCCATCAAATTAAAGGCAAGAATCAATTGGGCAATTTCGTCATTACCCTGCTGGGGTAAGCGCGTTGTCAAATCCCCTTCTGCCAATTGATGCGCGGCATCTGCCAAAGCCCGCAACCGGTCTGTCATTGCCCGCGAAATAAAATAACTGTAACTAATCGCCGTCAAACCTACATAGACCAAAAGTGTTCCGGTCAGAGTAACGTATTGCGTCTCCACGAACATCAATTTTGCTAAGACCCACACATTCAACAAAATCAATGCCACCGTGAACAATGTCACTAACAGCAGCGTCCAACGCAAACTGCCAAACCAATTCCACAACCCTACTCGGTAAAAAGCATAACTTAACAGCGTCGTCAAAATGCCTGTACCAGACATGACGATAGACAACCGCTGAAGTTCATCACCGGGCATTTGCAGCAAGAACCAGCTAATAATCAACGTGCTAAGGGTGGACAAAACGAATGCCAATACGAACAGCGGCAAAGTCCGCCGATACGCTGGCAATTCACGAGACGAAGAAGCCATCATTAGGAAAGAACATCACTTAGCATACAATCACTCTCTATATGAACGCTCATTCTGGCATCAGCAGATTGCCAAAACCTGAAAACTGGGGTGGCTTGCCCAATGAGTGTCATGCCTCAATCTTAAAATCTTCCCCCACCATTTTCAAAATGTGGGATATATCTTCAGGTTTTTCATCGGTAAGTTGCTGCCACACTGTCTCAGATAAGTGCCTTCGCAGCGTTTCTTCCAAATCATAGAACATCGGAAAATACAATAACAGCGGTAGGGCGGGATGATGCTTGGCAGCCAAAAGCAACTTAGCTGCGTAAAGTGGACGTTTTTCGTGCCAATACCAATATGCCGCCACTGCCACGACCCAAATTTGCAGCAGTGCATCATCCAAAGGAGCAACGATGTGCAGCGCCTGCACCAAATGCTGTCTCGCTTTGTCCGGGTTGGGGTCATACATCAAACACCAAAGAAATGCCAAAGCATATAGGCGCACTCTATCCATTTGGTCAGTCATAGCAGACGCTGTTTGCAAGCTCTCTTGCAACAGTGCAGTGGTATCTACTGCTTCTAGCGTGGGATTTTTGATGACCAGCATCAGATAAGCAATCGCTGCTCGTGGTTGCCAATGGGGCTGTTGGGCTGCCAGTGCCAAAAATTCTTGTGCCACTTTCAGCGCATCATCTATCTTAGCGTGATACTGGAAAACGGCAATCAATCTCTCCAAAACCAACGGGTCACTCTCAACGGATAACATCTTCGCCCGATGCAAATAAATCTCAGCGAGCGCGTATTGTTCTTGTTGCAACAAATGAAACCCTGCAAGGCGCGTATAGTATTCTTCTTTTTCAAGCACGCCCGCCACATACCAATGATTCGCCAATGCTGGCGCAAATTCTGGGCTACCCGGATATACGGCTTCAATCGTTTCTGCCGCAAGCTGATGAAGTTCCAGCAACCGCCGCAAATCAATATCCAGCAACAATGCATCACGGATTTTATCATGAGAAAAACGCCATTTGCCGTCTACCACTTCTAGCACAGCCGCATCCGAACACACCGATAACCAGTGTGGATAATACAATTCATCGTCCACATAGCTTAAGATTTTAAAATCCAGTTCGCGCCCAATCACTGCCGCCAAACGCAATATCGGATGATAATCCAGCGGGATACGCGCCAAACGCCGCCGGGCATTCTCTAATAAGCCATGCGAGAGCAACTTCATGGGCAGCGTGACCCGCCCAATATCCTGCAACCGGTCGGCATCTTCCATGAGCGAATGAATCACATCTATCATGAAAAACACGTTGCCTTCGGACTGCTGCTCAATAAAATCCAAGACTTGCGGATCGTATGCCACCTGACCCAACATCGAGACTGCCAAAGTTTGCATTTCGGCTCGGTCAAAGCGGCGCAACTCTATCAGATTCGTCTGCCAATCAAACTTGCCATAGAGATATGGGGATTGGTCATTGGAATAAGTACCCACCACCAAAAGCGCATGTTGGCGGGCGAACTCATAAAGCTGACGCAGCAAAGCAATATTTTCGCCTGCCCAATGCAGATTTTCTAAAATCAGCATCATCGGCTCAGATTGGCGCGAAAAAACCGTCATAATCGCCTGAAACACCGCTTCAGAAGTCGGTGCGGGCAAAACCGCCGATGGCATCGCCGCCGCATAACCCACCAAGCGATCTAGCACCGGAATATAAGGTTTCAGGACTGTCACTTCAGTCTCGCTCATGGGCGTCACAAGCAGCAGCGGCAACAGCGCATCACACAGCGACTGCAATAAATTGGGTTGCGCTTCATCAACTTCACCGCGTAGCACCCAAAAACCTTGCACCAAAGCCCGAATCCGCACCTCATCTACCAAGCGCGACTTGCCTACCCCATATTCACCCGCCACCAACCAACCCGACCCCACGCCGCGTTTGGCTTCGGTCAGCGCAAACATGAGTTGGTCAAATTCGCGCTGTCGCCCGATAAATTTGGCAGACCGCAAAAAACTCTCACGGACGGTGATACTTTCCGGCGGCACAGGCACCTCGACTGCGGCGCACAAGGCTTGCAATGTCGCTTCGGCATCGGTATAACGTTCAAGTGGATTTTTAGAGAGCAGCGTTTGGACAACTGTTCGCAACGCGGGTGACACGGTTAAAATATCAAAATTAGGCTGGGTTGATAAAATCTCACGCACCAGCATATGCATCCGTTTGGTATCGTAGGGATGGCGTCCAGCAAAAAATTCATATGCCATCACCCCCACACTATACAAATCAGAGACAGGCGTTGCGTGTTCTTTCTCCAAGACTTCGGGTGACATATATGCCAGCGTCCCCACAAAGCCTTTTGCCAATTCCTGCTCTATGGATAAGCCAAAATCCAGTACCCGCACTTGACCGGCGGCATCTACAAGCACATTGCCCGGTTTCAAATCGCGGTGCAGAATACCGCGACGATGCAAATAGATGAGCGCCTGCAAGACTTCTATCAACAAATTCACTTTGCCAAGCACATCGCGTTGACGTGCCACAACACCCAAATCCCGCGCTTTTTCCACCAGCGGCATCGTATAATACGGGCGACCAGAATCCGCGAAGCCAAAATCCAAGACAGAGATAATATTGGGGTGGCGCAAGGTTGCCAAAGTACGAAATTCCCGCGCTAATGCCACCGCTGGATTTTCCCGATCCGGCTTCTGCGAAAAAGCCAACATCGGCGGCGCATAGCGAATTTGCTTGAGCGCAACAGTTTGATTGGTTAAATAATCCTGCGCTTTATACACCTCACCCATGCCACCACTGCCCAAGCGTTCCAACAACTGGTAGCGCCCGCCCACCAAGGAAGCAACCATAGACCCAGACCCACAATCCAAAACTCACAAAACTTCACACCAATAATCATACTCATAAATGATAACGTTACCACTACCCTAGCCTAGCTAATTCAAGCAAGGAACATGAGGAAACAATAAACCTATCCCCGAATATTACTATCACGCACAGCAAAAAAACCCGCCCAAGAGCCAAAATATTCAAGCACAGATAAAACACCAACACTCTTAAAATTGAAAATGAACACACTCATCTTGACCATTGGGGGGGAATATCTTGTATCACTTTTCAATTATGATTTGATCGGGGTTTGTCTTATTCACGGTACGCTTCGATTAAACTGATTCCCGTCATTTCGGCAGGTTTGGTGATGCCCATCAATTCTAAGATAGTTGGGGCAACATCGGCTAATTTGCCACGCGAACGCAGCAAATAATATCCTTTGCCAATGACGTATAAAGCGACTGGATTGGTCGTGTGATAGGTATGCGCTTCTCCCGTTGATAATTCAATCATGCGCTCACAGTTGCCGTGGTCAGCGGTAACAAGGACTATGCCACCTTTTGCTAAGACCGCTTCAACCAATCGGTTGGCGCAGTCGTCTACCGCTTCAACAGCTTTGATAGCGGCATCTAATGACCCGGTATGCCCAACCATGTCAGGATTGGCGTAGTTGACCAGAATAAAGTCATCATCGTGCGTTTTGAGGCGATTAACGGTAGCTTCGGTCAATTCATAGGCGCTCATCTCTGGTTTTAGGTCATAGGTAGCCACTTTGGGCGATGGGATAATAACGCGGTCTTCGCCTGTAAAGGGTTCTTCACGCCGACCATTAAAGAAGAACGTCACATGGGGATATTTCTCAGTTTCGGCAGAATGATATTGTTTTAAGCCGTGATTGCTAATGACTTCAGCTAAGACGTTCTTGAGCGTTTCTTTGCCGAATAATACTTCTACCGGATAATCGTCTTCGTAGACCGTGAACGTAACGATGTTTAAATCGGCAATTTTGGGATTATTCAGCCCTTCAATTGTTTCTCCTAGAAATGCTCGTACAATCTGGCGCATTCGGTCAGCCCGGAAATTGTAGAATAAGAGGGTATCTCCGGCTTTGACTGTGAGTTGCTCATCATTGCCAATAACGGCAGGTTTCACAAATTCATCGGTGATTGCTTCAGCATAGGCTTGTTGCAATGCCTCTTTTGCACTATTAGCTCGGCGTTCTGCTTGGCGTTGCGTGATGACATCATAGCCCTGCTGCGTGCGTTCCCACCGTTTATCTCTGTCCATGGTGTAGTAACGTCCACTGAGGCTGCTAATTTTGCCATGCTGATTGTGAGCAATATAGTCTTCTAATTTTTCCACGAAGCCAATGCCGCTGTTGGGTGGTGTGTCGCGCCCATCGGTGATGATATGAATGATGGGATTAACATTATGTGCTTTGGTCATATCTAGCAGCGCGTACAAATGGCGCTCATGGCTGTGAACGCCGCCATCGCTGAGTAGACCAATCAAGTGTAAATTGCCATTTTTGGCTTTGGTGTTGGCAAAAGCGGCTAATACTTTTTCGTGCTGCTGCAATGTTCCCGTTTCGATGGCGTTATCAATCGCTGAAATATCTTGGTAGACCACGCGCCCCGCCCCCAAGTTCAGATGCCCCACTTCCGAATTACCCATTTGCCCCGGCGTTAGACCAACGGCTTCTTCAGAGGCATCCAGTACAGCACGTTCCAGCGTGGTTGACCAGCGCGTGTAATTCGGAATATTGGCTTGTTTGGGCGCGTTGCCTTCATGCATATCGCGCATTCCCCAACCATCCAGAATAATGAGCATAACGGGTTTCGTTGGCATAATGAACTATCCTCTGTGTGGTATCAATCTAAACAGAGATATTGTAGAACTATCGGAGTGGATAGAACACGGAGAGATGATGATTAGTCGGTGAGGACGACTTCGCCGCCAAGTTCGAGAATCATAAAACAAATCACTTCGTCGGCGATGATTTCGGGCGGCAAGCCAACGAGTTGAGGAGGCAGATTATCGGGTGAAAATTGATATGATGCATATTGGCAGTCTTCATTAATATGGGCTGCTAAATCCAGCCATGAATCGCTGGCGGCAAGGGGTGCTGGCGCCTCGGTATCGCCGCGGGGCTGGCAGGGGCGTGTTTGTCCCTGCTGCTGTTCAATCAGTGCATTGAGATAAGTTTGCCCTTCAGCACGTATCCGCGCAGCCAGCAGCAGCCGCCCGACAAAAATTTCACGTTCTCGTTGGTGGCGTTGACGGCGTTTTTCGCCCCAGCCAGTGGCTTGTGAGATGCGCCCTAATTCGGCGTTATCATAATTGCCGGTGATGACCCAACCTGTTTTGATGCGCTGGACTAAGCCCATCTCTTTGAGTTTGGCAAGCGCATAATTGACCTGATTTAGCGTTAGTTTGGAGGCAACCGCAAGTGCCGATGGCATCATGGCAGTGGGCTTGTTGGTCATGAAGCGGTATAAGAACATGCCTGATTTGCCGATTGCACCGCGTTCTGCACCATCCGAATCAAATAGTGAGTCAGCATAACTCAGCCAATGTTCTGGTATTTGGGCATCCAGCAAATTTTCTTGATGTTTGCCTTGTTTTAATACTGCCTCACTGAAACGCCATAGCGATGCACCACTCATGCGGTCTTCGCCGACTTTAAAGATGAGGGGCGGACTGCTGGTGTTTAATGTGTCTAAATTGCGCCGGACAGTATTGACGGTCATGCGGGCTAAATCAGCCAGTTCGCGCAGGCTTGCCCGGAAAATACCATGCGGATTGCAGCCCACCCGCGCTTTTTCGATGAGTGCCAAAAATAATGCCTTCTGGTTGCCGCTGGTGCGCCCTTGCCAAGTATGGCTGCTAGCAAAAAAGAGGGCGTGCCGCCAAATGCTTTGATGTGCCAGAGCATTGCTGGTTTTTTTGGCAGATTGTGGGCGCGAGGCGGTGCGGGCTTGCCCCCATGCACTATGCAGTGTCGCCCGAATTTCGCGCTGCGTTAGACCGCTGCCAATCGCTAACGGCATGAGCAGATTTTCTGTCTCGCTGGTGCTGTAGTCGTTGCCGATGAGGTCACAGGCGGCTTGGAACAGGCGATTGTTGCGGGTGCCTTCTGGGATAAGATGCCCATTTTTGAGATAATCTTTGGTCGTCTTGGAAAGATTGGAATATGGCGAAACCATGCCGCGCTTCCAGACAATTTTGTAGGAGTGGGCGTTAGGCGTATAGGTTAATTGGATGCGCTTGCCCGCCATATCGCGCAGCCAATCTATATCTTCAATAGAAACGGTCGGTGGTTCTTTGCCTTCGCGCAAGAACCATTGATATTCTAAGCCGGATGGATGAATGGATGGTGGCGCTAAGACGTAGCCATTCTTGCCACGTAGTTCGGCATGGAGCAGTGTACCCGTCGTGATGTTGTCTACTTCGCCTTCACGGCAGCGGAAATAAAGATGCCCGCCACGGGCTGTTACCACTGCCCAACGGGGGATACGCCGTTTTTCCAGTTGTTGCAAATGTGCCAAGAATGTATCGGGGTGTTCACAATCCAGCACAAATAAATTAGCACTGGTCGCGCCGCACATGATGCCCACATTGCATTGTCCAGCAAATAACGGGGTGATGCCAAATTCGTTATGCTGCCGATTCAGGCGGGTATATTGCAGCCGCCGCCAAGGAGTACCACTCTTTTGCGCGTAGGGCAGCGGGAAAACATTCAAGCCAATATCAAAAAGCGCCTGCGGGGACAGGGCAGATTGAACCAAATTTCGATGAATATCGCTACCTGCAACAATCGAGAATCCAACCAAGTCGGTACGATTTTGAATACCGACTTGTGTTAAGTGGGATTGTTGAGGTATAATATTCATAGCTTTTCTTTTTTGTTCGGAGAAATTTTTCCTGAATTTCTCCCGCACAGATGGTTCTCACTTACCACTTGGGAACTATCGGCAGAGGTGTTCACACTCTAAGAACGGGGTGTAGTGTGGACACTCTCTTTTTAAAAAGTTGTCCTCTAAACCACGTTTACCGCAGTATCCTCAAGACGAGAATCCCTGTGCAATTTGTAAATATTAAATCATTTTTAAAGAGCAAAACATAAACGCTCTTATGACCATAAGCATACCACATTAATGACTTTTAACGCAAGCGGACTCTCTGACTCTTTTTGACTCTTTCTGACTCTTTGCTGCTATCTATGACTCACAATATTTTATCACAGAATTGGCAAAAATAGAATACCTGTTCTATCATCTGCGCGAGAGAAATTGTTAAGCTGCCAAATCTCACCGAAGCCTCCTGTCTATGAACTTGAGGCGTTATCTCCTACAATATGCACCACAATCCATATGGATTGTGGTGTTTCTTTTTTTCTGCATCAGCCGGTTCTGCCAAAAGATACAAGCTGATGCGCTTCTTAAATGAACCACCCCGGTACAAACGATACAACGATTTCGCCATCAAGTTATCGTTTGTCCCGATAGTATGTACTATAACGCGAATTTTTGCGGGATGCAAGCATTTTTGCCCCAAAATTATGCATTTCAAGTTAGTGTAAATTTCAGCCCTCACCCTAAATCCCTCTCCCCACCGCGCCGAAAAGCATGGCGCTGGGAGAGGGACTTACAGCGGCGCTACCGCAGTTGATTCGCAGCAAAGCTATTTTGCACCAAAGTGAAATATACCCGCCCCAAAATTATGCAATCAACGAGAAATGATTCTCAGGCAGCAATAATTGATTTTCTTCAACGCGGGCAGGACGCAGCGGTGCTAATAATGCCATCGCTGCGGCATCCCCTGCCAGCAATCCCGCCATCGCTTGTCCCACGCTGGGCGACATTTTAAAGCCAATACCACTCATGCCCGCCGCCAAATACAAGCCCTCAATCGGTAATTCCCCTAACAAGGGTTGGCGGTCAGGCGTCATATCGGCAACACCCGTATAGCCCTTGCGTAATCCCGCCGCTGCCATCACCGGAAACCGCTGCACAACGCGCTCCCAGACGGTGAAGGACATGTCTTGCGTGACGCCGGGTGCTTCTAATGCCGGATTATGAATATCAGCAAAACCATCAGCGGGATTATTTAAGGCAGTGCCAATCAAACACAAATTGCCGGATTTTTCCGGGCGCATATAAAAATCGAAGACACCATCTAAAAAAGAATGCTGAGGTGCATTCGGCGGCATGTCCAGCGTGACGACATAATGCCGCAAAAAAGAAACGTGCGATTGAATGCCAACGGCTTTAAGCAGCGGGTCAACCCATAAGCCAGTTGCTAACAGCACTTGCGGCGCGGTGAAAGTGCCTGCCGGGGTTTGCACGCCCGTCACGCGCCCACTGGCAACCTCAAGCCCCAAGACAGGCGTATTCTGATGAATGACGACACCCAAACGGCGAGCCGCCTCAGCATAAGCGGTCAAGGTCAGTACCGGGTCAGCGAAGCCCGCATCCCGCGAATAATACACGCTGGCGATGTCATCCAGAATCATGCCGGGTTCATGTGCCAAAAATGCTTGGGGTGTTAATTCTTCAACGTGTGAGCCAGCGGCTTGCCCGGTTTTAAGGGCTTGGCGCATCGCTGGAAGTTCTTTTTCGCGCACAAACATCGCCAAATTCAGCGGCACAAAACCACAATCGCCGCCGATGTGGTCTTCAAAATGTTTATAGACCTCAATGCTATTTTTTTGGAGTGTCGCCAAACTAGGGAACATTGCCAGCGGTTCGATACTGGCAACCGATGAGCCAGTGCTGCCCATGCCTAAAAAAGACCGTTCCAAGACGATGATACGCCCATGCTGGCGCTGCGCCAAATAATACGCCGTTGCCACGCCAATAATGCCGCCGCCAACGATAATCACATCGGCTGTTGTATCCACCATCATCATTCCTTTTAGCTGACTGACCGATTCATTTTATTGACTCATATTTCATTGCATGGTATTCTTCATCGGTTCTTAACAACTATTTAAATCTCTACACATTTTAAGGCAATGCCATGAACACTTCAACAAAAATGCGACTAGCCGTACTTTCTTTTATTTTAGTATTGATGCTCGTTTTGGTGAGCAATGTTGCCGCTATAACCGGTGGCGGCGTACCCGATTCTGGTAACACACGTCCCTATGTTGGGTTAATGGTTGCCTTTGATAATGCCGGAAACCGTTTGTGGCGCTGTAGCGGCACGCTCCTCAGCCCCACTGTGTTTCTAACAGCGGGTCACTGCACCGAATCCCCGGCGTACCGAGCCGAAATCTGGTTTGATTGGAATGTTGAAGCGGGTATTCCTGGCAACGGCTACACGCTCGATGGACCTGCACAGGGCTTGGTTTACACGCATCCCGATTTTAACCCGAATGCTTTCTTCCTCCGTGACGTTGGTGTAGTTGTTCTGGATAATGCTAGTGTGGTACCCTCTGGACCGTATCCCACACTGCCCGCCCGCGATCAACTTGATCAACTGGCTACCCGCCGCGGTCGTCAGGATGTGAGTTTCACGGCGGTTGGTTACGGCTTGCAGCGGATTAATCCTGTATTTGTGGAAGCGGAACGGGTGCGCCATATCGCTCGCCCGAACCTCATTCAGATCAACACAGGTTACACGGGTGATTACTCAATTCTGCTGACGAATAATCATTCGACGGGTGGCACATGCTTCGGTGATTCCGGCGGTCCCAACTTCATCGGTGACAGCATGGTGATAGGCGGTGTGACTTCATTCGGCATCAATGGCAACTGCGCGGGAACAGGTGGCGTTTTCCGTATGGATCGTTCTTGGGCATTGGATTGGGTTAGCAGTTTCCTGAATTAACAGAGAATTCAATTAGCTTATTCCCAATTCCTGACCTCACCCCCGCCGCGCAGAGGGGCGCGTAGACCCTGCCCTTCCGCGACACCCCCTCTCCTACAGGAGAGGGGGTTGGGGGGTGAGGTCGGCATTTTAGAAAATTTATCAGATGAAGCATTTATCCAAAACTGACCTTAATCCATTCTCTATTACAAAACAAACAGCCCGCCTTCATGAGATGGGCTGTTTTTATTATCAGATGCCACAATTCAATTTTGTTATCTACCCATACCTTACAAAATTAAGCCTATTTTAAGCGGAATTCCTTGCAAAAACCTATTAATCAACCTACTAACATACACATTGTTAGGATTTTCTGCGACGACACATTAATGGATGTGACGAATGCTACCATTGTAAATAAATTTTTATAATCAATAAATCAAAAAAATTAATTCAAAATTGATGCTATTGTGAGGGATATGTTTGTTCTATGTAAGGTTGCGTCGTATATCCTTTTAGCATCTTATCTAATCGCAATATAGAGTAACGTTTTTCTGTATTATGTAAGTTGACATTCCGACTTTATTGCCTCCCCTCAACTTATCCAATACAAAACTCCATCGGGAGATGCCTAATCATCAGAGGGGTATCTCGTTGTTGGTTTTCCGACTTTTTATCTTTTATCTGTAATGGAGCAATACCTTATGTTACGAACTTTATCTAAATACAGTCTCATCACCTTACTCTTGTTGGTGTGTAGCGCCCTCATGGTATCGAGTGTGATGGCAGCCGCGCCCAATGTGAGCTATGGCACGGCGACGGTAGACGGCAATCCTGTGGAATGGGATTTGACCGCCGATTTCTTTAAGAATATGCATGAAGCGGGCGATCCAATAACCAAAGACCTGCTTTCCAAAGCCTATGTCCGGTATAGCTGCGAAACGGGCAAATTATATGTGCTAGTGCTGACCGAACCCGGTGTCATTGCTGATAATTCAGATGATGATGCGTGGGTTAAAATCTATTCCCTTGGCAATAGCCCACGAGTAGATGGCAACTCCTCTAGTTTTGATTGGGTCTTCATCAACAATCAACGACGCGGTTATGAAGCCTCGTTTTCATTGGCAGAAGGTAACTACGCCAGCATTGAAATTCATCTGAATGTCAATGGCGGCGATACTTCCTCAACCGGGAAAAATGGCGAAGTGACTGCGCTGAACATCAACTGCCCCGACCCCGGCAAACTGACCGTTTTCAAATACGAGGATGCCGATAACAGCGGCGCACAAAATGGCAGCGAAGCGGGTATTCAAGGCTGGGGCATTAAAGTCTTTAACCAAGGCGATAATCCCAACACCGCGACGCCTGTTGCCTCTGGCAATACCGGCGCTGGTGGCACGATTACCTTTAATATTCCCGCTGGCAATTACACCGTCTGCGAAGAAGACCGTGCTGGCTGGGATAACACCCAACCCAACAGCCTGTGCCAAGACGTAACCGTTTCGGCATTTAGCAGCACCGCTGGTCCCAATGAATCAAATTTCCAATTGGTTGTCAATGGGGGAGGTGATGCCGACGATAATTTCTATAATTTGACCTTCGTCAACACCACCAATGGCGGCAAAACATGGAATTATCAACTGACACTTGTGAAAAATCCGGTGACACTCACTCAATTGCGGCTGAAAGAGTTAGAGGATTGCAATGTTACAGGTGTCAGCGGCAACGGCAGTTTTGATGACGATGACGAAGAAATCATTTGGTCATCCCCCACCGTTGGAAACTATACCTTTACAGTGGATAAAGCCTACGAAGCCGGTACAATCGAAGCCCGTTTGTCAAAATCTGGTAAATCAGATACCGAAAATATCATCGGTCCGAACTGCGACGATGAAAAAGACGCGGTTGTGACCTTCGGCAATTATCTCCTGCCGCGAGCGACACTGGTGCTGTTCAAAGATGTTGACCCCAACACTGACCCCGGCGTTTTCGACCTGAAATTGGGCAATGATGTCAAATTAGATGATGCGGGCAATGGCGATTACACGCAGCAGCCCATTATCATCACGGCGGGCGGCTACACCGTCAGCGAAGTGGCTGGCACGAATACGGATTTGTCGAAATACACGTCCACAACCGTCTGCTACGACATCACCGCGCAGGCACAAGCAATTTTGGCAGCTTTGGCACAAGGCAACGAAGACGCCGCCAAAGCGTTGATTTTGGGCAGCCCACAATTGGGCAACGGCACGACTTCGGCACAATTCACCGCCGCAGGTGGCAAGACGATTTTCTGCTTGTTCACTAATACGCGCAAAACAGGCGATCTGAGCGTCAAAAAGCTCCGCGATATTAACCAAAACGGGTTACCGAACATCGCGGGTGGCGAAAGTTGGGTAGGCGGGTGGAATATCAGTGTGTTTGCACAGGGTGCCGATCCTAAAACAGCTACCCCGCTGTACACTGGCGTGACTGCTGATGGCAATGGCACGGTCGTTTTTGACGATATTCCGCAAGGGACATACCTTGTCTGCGAAGAAGAACGCAGCCACTGGACGATTACTGATGGCACCATCTGCCGTGAAGTCGTGGTCGGTGACGGCACAACAGAAACGCTGTTTGCCAACTTTGAAAATCGTACCTACACCTTCCGCAAAGTCAGCACGCCGGGTCCCCAGTATTTAGACGTGCATTTCGATTGGACATTGCAAGATGTCAACGGTGGCAATCCGGGTGATATAACGGTGCTTTCCGATGGTCCTGCAACAGTGATTACAGGTGGTCCCAATGAGTTCACCATCACAGAATTGGTGCCGGTCGGCTGGAATCTAGTCAAAGTGGTATGCAACGATCAAGAAATGAAGATTGCTGAAAACGGTATCACGTTTGATACGCGCCCTGCCGAAACCGATGTAGACTGCACGTTCTACAATGAGCAGGAAAAAGGCACGATTAAGATTAATAAAACCGTCGTCTACAATGCCGACGTGGATACTGACTCGGATGCCACGTTTGTGTTCGGTGGTGATTTGCCCGATGTGAATGGCGGCGACGCAGGCGACTTTGCACTGCAAGGTGGCGGACAACACGACGCCGGTAGCTTGCCAATTGGCACTTATGTTGTGACCGAAGGCGCACAAGCGGGTTGGATACAATCGGTGGAATGCGACGGTGATAAAGACAATGGTTCTGTGATTGCTGGTCTCGGCGATCAAGTCAGCATTGATTTGGACGAGGGCGAAAACATCGTTTGCACCTTCACCAATAAACGCCGCACTGGGACGCTGACGCTGGTTAAAGCCTTGACCGAAGGCAGCACTGTTCCGGCGAATGATTGGCAGTTCGCGGTTGAACATGATAATACCAATGTCCTCAACCCGACCGCCGCCGCCGCAGGTGGCAGCAGCACGACTTACACGCTGCCGACGGATAAATACACCGTCAGCGAAGTTCTGCCCGCCGGGTATGATTTGACCAAGATTAACTGCGGTGATGCCGGCAGTTCCGTAGACAATCCTGCCACCACCAGCTTCGAGATTTTGGTACTGAATGGGCAGAATGTGACCTGCACGTTTACCAATGATAGCGACGAAGGCAGCATCAAAGTCACCAAAGACATTATTGGGGATGCAACGGGTACATTCACGATTTGCGTGGCGCCCATCAAAAATAATGAAAACGACCCTGAACCAGTTGCTGATTGCCAACAATTCACGGGCGATCTCAGTACATTCACTTGGGCGGATCTAAAACCGGGAAATTACAGTGTCTTCGAACAAGACCCCGGGGACGACTGGATTGCGTCTGAACCGCAAAAAGTCATCGTCGAAGATGATGAAACGACCCATGTCACTATCACCAACACATTTGTCCCGCCCAAGGGTGGCATCATTATCAGCAAAGAAGTCACGCTGGATGGTGGCGATGAACTGACGAACCCGCAGGATTTCTTCTTCAATATCTACGATTTGGTCAACCAAAGTTTGTTCGATACTGTCGAATTGGATGACGATGGTGCCGATGCTAATCCGTTGAATAAGACCGAAACCTTAGAAGCGACTCCGGGTAGTTATGGCATCGCGGAAGTCCCCGTACCGGGTTGGAAAGTCACTTTCAAGTGCGGTTCGAGCAAAGATGGGCGCATATTCACCGCGGTAACGGATGGCAACAACGGTGGTGTGGGTGTAGCGTTTGAACTTGAAGATGATGAAACCATCTCCTGCAAGTTCATCAATGAACCCATTCGCAAAATCACTATCCAGAAAGTTAGTGGCGAACCCGGCTTTGATGCCAATGTGTTCTTCACGGGCGATTTGCCGGATGTGAATGGCGCTGGTGATGGCGACTTCGGGATTAATGGCAATGGCGGTCTGTATACCTTTGAAAATCTGAAACCGGGTGTCTACAATGTCACCGAACTCGTGCCTGTGGATTGGTCGTTGGTCAGCGTGACCTGCAACCAAGTCGCCCAGACGATTACGAACAACGGTGCCAACATTGATGTGACCAACGCCGATGCGACCTGCACCTTCACCAACAAATACACGCCGCGTCCGGGCAAGATTATCGTCACCAAAGACATTATCGGCGATAAGACCGGCAAGTTCACGATTTGCGTGGGCGATGTTTGCAAAGAATTCGACGGGGATGGCGCACAACACACATTTGAAGTCGCGCCGGGAACATACACCGTCAGCGAACAAGATGCTGGTGCCAATTGGAATGAACCTGCGTCGCAGCAAGTGACCGTTGCGGCAGGCGAAACCAAAAATGTGACGGTGACGAACACCTATGTGCCGTCCAAGAGCTACATCAAAGTGACCAAAGTCATTGAAGGCGATGGCACCGGTACGTTCACCATCTGCGTGAATAACGACTGCCGCCAGTTCAATGGCGAAGAAACCAAGACGTTTGAAGTCGCTGCTGGCAGCTACACCGTCAGCGAACAGGATGCCGGTGCCAATTGGACGGAACCTGCCGCGCAACAAGTGACCGTTGCCGAAGGCGAAACCAAAGACGTGACCGTGAAGAACATCTACGTTCCGCCGGTTGTCTGCCCCGGACTTGACCCGTATGCTCACTTGAGCGCGGTCATCGAACCGACTGGCAACCCGAATGAATGGCGTGCGCGGATTATGAATACATCGGACTGCAAGTACGATGTGGGCTTCGCTGGCTACAAGAAACCAGATAATGTTCAACAGAACCAAGTTCTGCACAACAGCGAAACGCGCTTGCAAATCATGAAGGGTGAGACCATCATCACACTCACCATCCCGGCGTGTGCGGTACAACTCGATGTGTTCTTTGATGCCAGCCACTTGGGTGTCTACAACACCTATGCGGGCAAACAAGGACAGCTTGACCAAGTGCCGTTAGTTCTGCCCGCCTTCGCCACTGGATTGTATGGTCCTTATGGCAACTGGTACGGACCGCGCTTGTTGGCGTACAAACATGTTTATGGACCGTTCTGTGTGGAACAACCGCCAGTCACTCGTAAGATTACCATCCAAAAAGTCAGTGAGCCGATGTTTGACGCTCAAGTACATTTCGATGGCGATTTACCGGATGTCAACGGCGGTGAAGCAGGCGACTTCGATGTGAATGGTTTCGGTGGTCAATACACCTTCGATAACCTGACACCGGGCGTCTACAATGTCATGGAATTGGTGCCGCAAGGCTACACACTCAGCAGCGTAACGTGCAACCAGCAGCAAATGACCATCAATAACAACACGGTGGCGATTGATGTCACCAATGCTGATGCGACCTGCACATTCAACAACACAGGCGTCTTCCTTGACGAAGAACCTGTCGCGCCGCTGGCAATTGAAGAACCGGTCGTGTTGGATGATGACCAAGACGGTGTTGCCAACGAACTCGACTTATGCGCTGGCACGCAGGATGCCGAAGTGGACGCCAATGGTTGCGGTGCTTCACAGTTGGATAGCGATGCTGATGGTGTGAACGACGCAGCAGATACTTGCCCGGCAACGGCAGCGGGTATCGCAGTGGATGCTGTGGGTTGCGAAATCCCGGCAGCACCCGCTGAACAACCCGTAGCTCCGGCGGAAAGCACTCAGGAAGCCAGCAACGGCTAGTTTGAAAATGGGGCAGGTGAAAATCTGCTCCACTCGCAAAAACACAAACGGAGACGATAGAATTTTATCGGCTCCGTTAGGTCTGATTTTGAACACGGTGGCAATCAGCGACCGTGTTTTTTATTTTCTCACTGTGAGTTTTTGTGAAATTAAGTGTTTCGTTTATGCCTGTGCCAATTGCAGCGCATGGCGATTTTGCCGTTCTATCATCATGTCAAAATCGAGACTGGCAATCTGTCCTTCGCGCACGATGACGCGCCCATTGATGACGCTGTAATCTACCGTGATGGGTGTGCAGAGGATGACCGCCGCTACTGGGTCATGCATACCGCCCGCATAGCCCAAACGATTGAGGTTGATAGCAATAAAATCCGCTGCCATATTCGGGGCAAGTACCCCTACATCATCGCGCCCCAAAACCGAAGCACCGCCTAAAGTGCCAATTTCAAGTGCTTCCCGCGCGGTCATAATCGCAGCATCTTGTGCGCCAACCCGCGCTAATAACATCGCTTGCCGTGCTTCAGCGATGATATGTCCACCATCATTCGATGCCGAACCATCTACGCCTAAGCCGACGCGCACGCCTGCCCGCCGCATTTTGGGGATGGGGGCAATGCCGCAACCCAAACGCATATTCGAATTGGGGCAGTGCGCGACACCAGTCCCTGTGTGCGAAAATAATGCTATGCCCGTATCGCTCAGATGGACGCAGTGCGCGTGCCACACATCATCCCCAACCCATTCATATTCTTGCAAATATTCTTCTGGCGTTAGTCCTAATTGTGCTTTCAAACTCAGAATATCTTCGGTAATTTCCAGAAAATGGGTATGCAAGCGCACGCCTTTATTGCCATAGCTGCGTGCCAAGCGGGCTGAGTCACGCATAAAATTGTGGCTGACGCTGAAAGGCGACCCCGGCGCGACTACAATCCGCATCATGCCAAATCGCTCGGCTTGATGATATGTATCAATCAGCCGAATCGTATCGCGTTCTATGTCCGGTTCCGTTTCGACACAATCCTCTGGCAACACCCCGCCTTCATTCAGGCTGATGCTGCCGCGCCCCGGATGAAAGCGCATCCCGATTTCTTGGGCGGCGCGAATTTCATCATCCATGCGGCTGCCGTTGGGATAAATATACAAATGGTCGCTGGATGTGGTGCAGCCTGACAAAATTAGTTCTGCCATCGCCACCAATGCCGAACTGTAAATCATCTCTGGAGTCATGTGAATCCAGTATTTCGTCAATGCCCCAATCCACGGAATAAGCCCGGCATTTTGCGCGGTTGGCACTGCCCGCAGCATACTTTGGCTCATATGATGATGGGTGTTAATCAGCCCCGGCAGCACAACATGGTCTTTCAGGTTTAAGATTTCATTCGGTGTCTCGCCTGCTTGTTGCAGATGCGCGGTCACTTCGTCGGTTGTGCCAACTATTTCAATCACGTTGTCGCGCACTAGCAGCGCCCCATCGCTGATTTCGCTGCGGGTGGCATCCATTGTGGCGAGAACATGCGCGTTTTTGGCAAATAAGAGGGTCATAAAATTTAGCCTTTGACTGCGCCTTGCAGCATGGCACGGAAGAACTGCCGCCGTAAAATAATAAACGTAATCAGCACGGGCGCGATAATAATCACTGACCCTGCCATCCACACATGATATGCCACTTCATACGACCGCTGGAAATCCAGCAAACCCACCGTGGCGGTTTTCATGGTATTTTTGGAGAGCATAATTACCGCGACTAAAAATTCGTTCCAGTAGAATACAAATTCCATCAAAAAGGTTGTGATGATGCCCGGCAGTGCCAGCGGAATCACAATCCGCCGAATCACATCTAGGGGCCCACAGCCATCAATCAAGGCGGCTTCTTCAATCTCGTGGGGGATAGAATCAATCGAAGATTTCAAAATCCAGATGCCAAACGGCAGCCCGGTTGCCAGATAAATCGTAATCATCACAAAATTGGTATTCAGGATGCCCAATTCGCTCGCCATGCGATACAGCGCGACGAGATTGGTCAGCGTGGGAATCATGATGAGCGCCAAAATTAGCAGTTGCAGCGCCTTACTGCCCCAAAATTTATAGCGTGAAAAGGCATAGGCGGCAGGAATAGCAAAAATGACAATCAACACTGATGACCCAAATGCATTGATGAAGGTATTGCCCAGATGATAACGCACCAAATCGCTTCTAAAAATTTGTTCGTAGGCGTCTAATGTCCATGTGCGTGGGAAAAAATAGGGCGGGCGTGTGAGGACTTCCGCTTCGCTTTTGAAAGAAGTCGTGAGCGCATATGCCACCGGGAACAATGATACTAAACACACCAGCATCAGTAGGCTGTTGACGATAATGCTATCGAGTTGTTTTTGGCGTTGTGAGCGTACCATGGTTTATTCTTCCCCTTGAAAGCGCAGATACACCAGCGTCAGCGCCAAGTTAATGACAAACATCACGATTGAAATGGCTGCCCCTAGCCCAAAATCGCCAAAGCGCCAGCCTTGCTCATACAGATAAACGCTAGCGGTTTCAGTGGCGGGGATGTTGCCCGTGAGCGTCAAAATCACGCCGACCGAATTTAAGCCGCCAATCGTCGCCAAAATCACACCGACAATGAGTGTAGGACGGATAATCGGCAAGGTAATTCGCAAAAAAGTAGTCAAGCGTCCCGCACCATCTAAGGCGGCTCCTTCCACGACTTCCTGCGACACATTTTGCAGCGCCCCCAAAAACAACAGCGATGTAAACGGTAGTGACCGCCAAATCGTCGCCAAAATCACAATCAGCATCGCGCCATCCGGGCGGGCATATAACGAGGTGTCGCCCGTCAACGGTTGAATGGCATTTTGGATAAGACCATAATCTTGCTGGAATAACCAGCGCCACACCGTCCCCGCGACCACATCAGAAATGACCCAAGGGACGAACAGCAGCACCATATACAGCGGATTCCAGCGTGAGCGATAATTGAGCAAAACGGCGACCAACAG
Source organism: Anaerolineae bacterium (assembly GCA_022842885.1). Lineage (GTDB taxonomy): Bacteria > Chloroflexota > Anaerolineae > Aggregatilineales > Phototrophicaceae > JALHOR01. Next base: position 1,857 of record JALHOR010000077.1, on the reverse strand, counting down.
ACCCAGAAGAATCGTGGCGATAACCGTAGAGCCAACAAAGGTTAAAGATTTTTCGAGGCTATCAAAAAAATTAGCATCTTTAAATAAGCGTTCAAAATTGGCTGTTCCCACCCAAATCAGTTCGCCTGCTCGTAACCGATTGAGGCTGATATAAATCGTATACGCCGTTGGATAGAACTGCACCAGTATCAGCACGAGGAGGCTCGGCAGCAGCAGCCACAGGGGAACAAGGCGGCGAAAATTGATGCTAGGGCGGGGGTTCGTATGGACAGTAGCAGTGGTCATCAACAGCCTCCTCAAGCACATGATAGGTTTGGGTTCAGGAGCAATAATTTTGGATTTGGCGCATGTCCAGATTGTATTTAAGTGTGTCGTTGTAGGGGCGCGATATATCGCGCCCCTACGGAAAATCACTCGTTTTGAACATGCACCACAATTTGCTCATGTCCAGATTGGGTGAAAATGCCAATTTGCAGGGACACGGCATGCCGTGTCCCTACGGAAAATCACTCGTTTTGAACATGCGTCAAAAATTTACTGAATGGCTGCGTTGTAATTGTCCTGTGCTTCTTGCAGCGTCGTCATAATATCCAGCGCCGGGTCTGCCAAGCATTTGGCGAACACATCTGCCAGCGCCGCAATACCCCGGTCATATTCCACCAAGAACGGCATGGGTGTCCCGTAGTTGTCCATAATTTCGGCAACGGTCGTCCAATAGGTCGTCTGGAAAATTTCGGCTTCGCGGGCAGAGATTAACGACGGCAGTGAGCCATACGCCACGCCAAAAGCACCGTTACGTTCCGATTCCATCGTGAAATTGATGAAGGCTTTAGCAGCATCCGGGTTCGGGCTGCCCACCGGGATTGCCCAAGCGGTGGCGTAGACATTGGCGGCGGGGTCGCCCGCTTCAAACGCTAATGGGGCAGTGAAGCCGATTTGACCTTCTTCAGCGGCAGTCCAAATCGAGTCCGAACCCAAGTCATAAAGCGTGCCATCGGGGGCAGTGACCGGATTGGAGAAAACATATGTCCAAGTGCCTGCCAAAATCGCGCCGGCGGTGCTGTCTTTGAAGCTATTTTCAAAATCGAAGCCGCTTGCCAATGCAATTTCCGGCGCACAGCCTGTCGCAAACAGTTCGCGGACATATTCAATCACGCCGACCATTTCTTCATTTGCCCACGCCGCGCGACCTTCTTCATCGCTAATGGCGGCACCCGCCGAGCGAATCAAGCTGTGATAGGCGACTTCTAACCCAAAATTTTCAATGCCTTTGAAGGTCAAACCATATTGGTCAGCAGCAGTGAATGTGCCGCAACCTTCTAACAGAGCTTCGGCGCTTTCCGGGAAACCTTCGGGATAGCGTTCTGTCCAATAATAGACCAACGTGCTAGGCGTAGCAGTCGGCACGCACACCACCTGACCCGAAGGGGTCGTGCAAGCTGCCAATGCGCCCGGTGCTAAGTCGGCGTACCACGATTGTTCGGCAATCCATTCGGTCAAATCCGTGAGCGTGCCGTTATAATCATAGAAGCCCAAAAACTGAGCATCCACATAGGACACATCCGGCACATCGCCACCCGCTTGCACAGCAAGGTTCAGCGAACTATTGATGACATCGAATGCTTGGAACACGTTGGTGACTTCGTTGCCACTGGCAGCAGCATAATCATCCACAGCGGCACGCATCCATTCATCCTGCGAATTTTGCGGATTTTCAGTATTGAATTTTGTCCACACCGTGATGGCGGGTTGGTCTTGGGCGATGACTGCACCAAACAGGCTGAACAGCAGCGCCACTAACAACAGCACAACAGAAAAACGTCTCATAAAGCAAAACTCCTAAACTTAACCGTCTAT
>JALHOR010000076.1 GCA_022842885.1 Anaerolineae bacterium | reverse complement strand
ACGGGGTTAATTGCGCTGCTGCGCTCTGCTGATATGAGCGATAGTGACATCCAATTGCAAGAAATTGGCTTTAATGCGCCCGAAGTCTTTTGCATTGGTCAAATAGATGCTGCGATGATTTACATCAACAACGAACCGCTGCAAATTCGTAGTCGGGCGGCGGCGGGTGACTGCGGCGATGTGACCGATGTCAGCGTGATTCGTGTGGCAGATGTGTTTAATATGGTCTCCAATGGCATCGTCACCAACCAAACCACTGCGGAAAATAACCCCGAAGAAGTGGCGGCATTTATCGCGGCGTTTGATAAAGGGCTGCGCGATGTGATTCAAAATCCCGCCCAAGCCTATTTGCTGAGTGCCGAATATGTGGACACGCTGCCGCTGGCAGATGATTTGAAAGCCGCGCTGGAAACATTGGCGGAAGAACAAACGGCATTTTTAGAGACTGAACCCGATGCCACCGCTATCGCTGAAAGCCGCGCTGCCATGCTTGCCACGCTGCAAGCCCAATTTGATGCGGAAACGCTCATTCAATTTGAAGTGTTACTGGCAACAATTCCGTTGTGGGAAGCCGAACAATTGGGGTTCTCTAATTTGAATGATTGGGAAGCGATGAAAAACACGCTGGTGGCGATGGAACTACTAGAAGGCAATATCAATCTTGACCGAGTATATACCAACCAATTTGTGCCACAAGCCACTGAATGAGATAAAAACGGGCATGAATGATCATGCCCACTTTTTTAGCTTGCCTTACTGCCTGTCACCGTACCCATTGGGATGGTGATTGTGCCAATTCCACGCGGTTTGAATAATCAATTCCAGATTATCGTACTCTGGTTCCCAGCCCAATTCTTGTTTAATGCGCGTGCTATCCGCCACTAGCACCGGCAAATCACCCGCGCGGCGTGGCACATATTCGACTGGAATAGCATGTCCGGTGACACGGCGGGCAGCTTCAATCACTTCCAATACCGAATAGCCTGTGCCGCTGCCCAAGTTGTAGGCACGGCTGTTGCCTTCTGCCAAGGCTTGCAACGCCAACACATGCGCCGCTGCCAAATCCATCACATGCACATAATCGCGGATACAAGTGCCATCGGCAGTCGGATAATCATTGCCAAAAACGCTAATGGTTTGGCGTTTGCCTTGTGCCACTTGCAGCACCAGCGGGATAAGATGACTTTCGGGGTGATGGTCTTCACCAATATGCCCCTGCGGATGAGCGCCACAGGCATTAAAATAGCGCAAACAGCACGATTTTATGCCATAAATTTTATCCATCCACATCAGCAAGCGTTCTCCCATAAATTTGGTTTCGCCATAAACGCTGCCGGGCGCAAGCTGCTCATCTTCGCTAATCGGCACACGCTCTGGCTCATCAAACAATGCTGCCGTAGATGACAAAATAAAGCGTTTGCTGCCTGCCGCCGCCACAAATTCCAACAAATTAATCATGCCCAATACATTATCATGAAAATATTTGAAGGGTTTTTCCATGCTTTCGCCCACCATGATGTGAGAGGCAAAATGAAACACGCCTTCAAATGTATGAGCCGCAAAAAGCGCCTGTAAATCAGCTTTATTTAACAAGTCGCCGAGGACAAATTGCGCGGATGGATGCACTGCCGCCCGATGCCCGGCAATCAGATTATCAAACACGACGACTTCATAACCGCGCTCCACCAATAATTGTACAACGTGGCTACCGATATATCCGGCACCCCCTGTAACCAACACTTTCATGAAATTTTTGCCCTTTCGGAAACTGGTGATGGCGCTTATTGTGCCGGCGCGGGTGGTGCATCCACCGTCACACCGGGAATTTGCAGCGCAATTTGATAATACACTTCATTTTCGTTGAACTGAATATCCGGCGTATTCTCGCGCAGTGTCCACCACAACGCATGGACATTGTTGCCTTCTATCCAGCGTTTTTCTCCCGAATTGGCAATCTCGTTCAGGCTTAAGCCGGCAGCCGTTGCATCCCACAAAACAAATGGGACATTCGGATTATAAGCCACCGTTTGCACACTGAGCCAAGCAGCATCCGGTTCAAAAACGCGCGGCGTTAGTGCCGTCGTGCGGCAGCGTTCCAAAATATTGATGTAGAAGCGGTCGGGCCATTCGGCAAACGCATCGGTCACATGTTTTCTATCATTTACTTCAACTGTGATGCGTTCATAGACTGGAATTTGCGCCGACGGCAACTGGCGCGAGAATCCTTCGCCATAATCATAAATTTTGCCTTCAATCGCCATCACCCAAATAAAATTGGTGAGCAAATCATCGGTCAAATAATCAAACAAGACTTTGCCAGAAACAATGCCACCTGCCCCTTCCAGCCATACCAAGCGCCCGTCGCCATAAATCGTGCAAGGCGGCACTTCATTCAAGCGATACAACGCATCCGCATTATCGCCCCCGGCAGTCTCGGCACGGAACACCACCTGATACGGGTCACGATTCCATTGGATGATGTCGGCGGCAGTTTGTCCACTGCCGTTCTGGTTTTCGGCGGGGGTATTCTGGCAAGCTGCCAGCACAAAGAGCAGACTCAGTAGCACAATTAATTGGCGCATGGTTCATTCTCCCTCTTAGATGGTACTGCCCCGCTTCCAGTATATGCCAGAATGCCGATTTTATCCGCAGTGGTTTTATGCCTGAACAAAAGATTAACATAGTGCCATCAGCGAACCCTCTGTGAAAATAAGTGCATCCCAAGATGCCCTATTCTCGTAATGTACGACGTAGGGCTATACTGATACATGTAACCAGACCTTGAGACAGGAGCGATGTGATGCAGGAAACCATGCCAAAGCCCACGAATCGCCGCAGTCTACTGCCCGTGATTATCCTTGTTATTATTGTGGGCATTGCGGCGGCAGTTTTTTGGGCGCTGAATAACAGCAATTCACAACAAGCAGCACCGCCGCCAGAGCCGCGTAGTTTGTTAGTGCAGGTCATTGATAATCTGCGGGCTGTCGAGACGTTTCGGATGTTGATTGACCAAACGGGTGCGGAATATGTGTTTCGGGTGACGCTTGACCAAGGGCAGAGCGAAGTCACGGCGGTGATGCGACGGGCAGAAGCGCAGTACGTAACGCCGAATGTGTTATTTGCGACCACCACACTCAGAATCGGCGGGTTGCCTGCCATTGGCATTGATATTTTTGCCAAAGGTGCCGACCAGTGGTTTAAATTAGCGGGTAGCCCTTGGATTCAATATCCCATTGCTGAAGGCTTTGACCCCGGCAGATTGATTCAGGATGAAAGTGGTTTTCCGGCGGCACTAACGGCGTTGGAGAGCGTGGAATACATCGGCATGGAAACACTAGATACAGGCTTGGCGACGCAGCATATTCGCGGTATCGCCAAGGGGCAAGTGATTAATGATTTGATGTTCGGGTTGTTGGATGTGCCAGCCGAAAAACCCGTGTCGGTGGATGTGTATGTGGATAATGCTTTGACACTGCCGGCGCTGTTGGTAGTAACGCTGCCCAACACCGCGACAGCAAGCGAACCCAATGATACCCAATGGCGGATTGAGGTCTACGACATCAACGCCGAAATCACCATTGATTACCCGGATGGTGTGCAGCAATGACATTAACCACTGAAAAAACAAACAAACCAGCATTTAGTCCTTGGGTGGTGATGTTTTTTATTGCTATTCCGGTCTTTTTGGGGTCGCTGGATTTAACAGTAGTGTCGGCGTTTTTGCCAGAACTGATTGCCGAATTAGGACTGCCTTTTGATACTGGCTTGGATGATGCAGCGTGGATTGTCACGGGGTATTTGCTGGCATATACCGTCGGGCTAACGTTCACCGGACGCTTGAGCGATTTATTGGGACGACGGGCGATTTATATTGTCTGTATGCTGTTGTTCATCGTTGGGTCGGTCATCGTGGCAACGGCGGCATATCATCCGACGGAATGGCTGAACAGCCTGTATCGGCGGTTGGGACTCCGCATGGATATTGGTTATGTGACGCTGCATATTATAGTTTTTGGGCGCGTGATTTCGGCATTAGGCGCCGGTGCGCTTGTCCCCGTTAGTTTGGCATTGGCGGGCGACATGTTCCCGCCGGAACGCCGCGCCCGTCCACTCGGTCTCATCGGCGCAATTGACACGCTCGGTTGGGTATTGGGGCATTTATATGGGGCGTTGGTTGTCCAAGTGGTGCATTGGCATTGGTTATTCTGGATTAATGTGCCGTTTATTCTGTTGGCATTATGGGGCATTTTATATGCGCTGCGACAGGTACCAGAACGGCGCGTCAAAGGGCATTTTGACCTGTTAGGGACGGTGCTGATTGCCGGGGCGTTGGCATCGTTGAGCATTGGCTTGGGCGCCAATTTAGAGATGTCCGCAATGGCAGGCAGCTTTGAAGATTTATCGGCACTGCCGCCCTATGCTGCCCCCGTATTATTGACAGGCGCTCTCATGTTTATTGCTTTCCTGTTCGTGGAAGCACGAGTCCGTGACCCACTGGTACATCTGGGCATGTTCAGGCGGCGCAATCTAGCATTGGCAGCCATCATTAACTTGTTCATTGGCTATTGTTTGTTCATTGGCTTGGTGAGTGTACCGATTTTGGTCAATGTGCGGCAGGAGAGTATCGCTACTTTGCAGCAAGCCGCGCTGGAAGTGGGCATTTTGCTCTCTGGCTTAACCGTTCCTATGGCAATCGCGGCTATCCCCGGCGGTTGGCTGAGTGACCGCATCGGCATTCGCAATACCGTGCTATTGGGCTTGGGGCTGTCTTTAATCGGTTTTGGGCTGATTTGGCAAACATGGACATTAGACATTAGCAGTGCCATCGTCGCCGCCCAGATGGCAGTCGTTGGCGTGGGCATTGGGCTGACTTTTTCACCGATTAGTGCGGCAGTCATCAATTCGGCACATGACGAAGAACGCGGCGTGGCATCGGCATTGGTGATTATTTTGCGCTTGGTGGGCATGACCATCAGCGTATCAAGCCTGACAACGTATGGGCTGTACCGTGTGAATGCGCTGGCATCGGCGGCTTCCGACGCAGCAACAGCGGGTGGCGCGTTTGATGCCAATGCCTTTTTAGTCGTCTATGCCAATTCAACGGTGACGGTCTTGGGCGAAATGGGGCTGATTGGGGTTGTTTTGTGTGGCGTGGCATTGATTCCGGCATTTTTCTTGGATAAAACTGCCGCACCGCCGCCGAAAGATTAACCTAGTTGCCTTATGAAGAACAAAATTAAACCGCAAATGGTGCAAACATAATTTCCGTAGGGGCGGGGCTATGTCCCCGCCCATGTAGGCGACCACATTGGGTCGCCTCTACGCATCACGGAATTGATAGCCACCATTTAGTTACATTTGTTTTAGTTATCCAGTAGAAAATCTTGCTTATCTATCACTCGCATCCTTCAGGATAAACCATCAGCCATGACCGCAAAAATATTCGACCAGAATACCATGCCGTTTCTGGAAAGTTTAATCGCAGAAAAACATCGCTCACAAACCTCATTCCACATGCCGGGGCATAAAGGCACACTGCCACCCCACCCGCTACTGCTCGAATTTTTGGGCGGCAATGTTCACCCGGCGGATTTGGTGGAAATTAACGGCATTATTGATTATTTGCATTCGCCCAAAGGTGCGCTATTAGAGGCGCAGCAGTTGGCAGCGCAGGCATACGGCGCGGATGTGACGTTTTTTCTCATCAATGGCTCGACTGTAGGCAACGTTGCCGCAGTGATGAGTTGTGCGCGGGATGGCGATAAAGTCATTATGCCACGAGCATCGCATCGGTCTGTTTATGGTGGTGTCGTGTTATCCGGCGCAACGCCCGTGTATGTGCCGCCAATTTATCAGCCGGAAGTCGGTTTCCCGCTGGCGACGGATACCAAAATTGTCGAAAAACTGTTGGCAGAAAATTCCGGTGTAACGGCGATTCATATCACCTCACCGAATTATTATGGCTATATGTCGGATACTGCGACCATCGCTGACATGGCACACGCCCACCATGCTGCCATGCTGGTAGACGAAGCACATGGCTCACATTTGCATTTTCACGCTGGCTTGCCCCAATCTGCGACCCAGTTGGGGACGGATATGGTCATCCAAAGCACACATAAAACCCAAAGCGCCCTCACGCAAGCCTCAATGCTGCATTGCAATGATAACGGCAATATCAATATCGCCCGCGTGGGGCAAATGCTGGCGCTGCTGCAATCGTCATCGCCCAGTTCGCCGCTGTTGGCATCCTTGGATGCAGCCCGCATGTTGATGGCAACGCAGGGACATGACATGCTGGATAAGCCGTTACAATTGGCGCACGCTGCCCGCGACGCTATTCGGCAGCTACCCGGTTTATGGTGTTATGGCGATGATTTGGTGGGGTCGTATGGCATTTATACGTTTGACCCGATGAAATTGGTGATTCGTGTTAGCGATATGGGCTACAGCGGCTTTGTGTTTTACGACAAATTGCGCGATGAACACGGTATTGATGGCGAATTTGCCGACCTCAAGCATGTCATCTTCTCAGTGACGATTGGGGATACCGAACAGAGCATCCATAAATTGCTGACCGCGCTCAAAGCGATTGCCGCCGAAAAACCTGCCGAAAGAGCGCAGATTCCCGAAGTGCCGCTGCCGACAGAACTGCCCAAGATGGCACTCTCGCCGCGCGATGCCTACTTCGCCCAATCCAAAATTGTGCCGCTGGCGCAGTCCATTGGCGAAATTTGTGCCGAAAATATCATCCCATATCCGCCGGGTATCCCGTTAATTGTGCCGGGGGAAATCATCGAAAAGCCGTATCTGGATTATTTGGCATTTATCCGTAGTCAGGGCGGCGGCGTGGTCGGTCCCGAAGATAAGACGCTGGCAACCGTGCGGGTGGTGGCGAAGTAGGAGATAGCTTTTAGCGATTAGCTTTTAGTAGGGGCGCGGTATATCGCGCCCGATTTTTTAATTTAAATCAATCGCCTATTATTATTCAAGGAACTTACCCCAACTCCGGTAACACGAACAACTCTGCTACGACAATTTCCACGCCGGGGAAAAAGGCGCTGGCATCCAGCCTATCGTCATTCTGGTAAATGCGTGCTAACGCCATATGGTCGTGCCGATGTTGGTAAATCAACTTTAGTTCGGGTGAAATGAGCCAGACTTCTTCTGTGCCGCGTTCCAGATACCGCCGCACTTTGTATAAAACTTCATTGAATTTATCCCCTGTGGAAATCACTTCGATGGCTAAATCGGGTGCGCCGGGGTAATTTTGGCTAATATCCCAATCTTTAATGAGATTTGCTTTACGAATAAAGGATAAATCCGGGATGTGCGCCCCTTTAATCTTTTTGCCTTGCATATTCATCAGATAAATCAGGCTATCTAGCATAAGATAACCAAGTTTGTGTTTTTTAACGATTGGGGAGAGTAATTCATAAAGATTCTGAGTGACAAAATTTTGAATGCCGCCCATATTGCTTTTCTCCACAGGTTTGCCGTCAATAATTTCCACTCGTTGGTCAGCATTCAGGGCAACCAGTTCTTCTTCTGTCAGCAAATGATGATGGGTTATGGCTGGAAGTGCGCTCATTGTATGTCCTGACTACAAGCTAATGGATTGCATTTTACCCCAACTCCGGCAGCACGAACAACTCTGCTACGATAATTTCTACGCTGGGGAAAAAGGCGCTGGCATCCAGTTTGTCGCCGCTACGATACACGCGCACCTGCTGCGGATGATCGCGCAAATACAGATGAATTTCTGCCGCTTCGGGATATACCAACCAGACTTGTTCTGTGCCACGTTCCAGATACACGCGCACTTTTTGCAGCATCGTATCTGCATCATTGCTCGGTGATAACACTTCGATAGCTAAATCCGGCGTACCGGGATAATGGCGGTTGATGTCCCAATCTTTGATGATGTTGGCTTTACGAATGAACGAAATATCTGGGATGAACGCGCCTCTGATGCCTTTTTCGGTCTTCCACATCATGTAAATCATGCCATCCCCGAATAAATAACCATTTTTTTGCGATAAAACGATTCTATCTAATAGTCGAAACAAATTATCTCTGGAAATGACACTCTTGCTGCTCATGGGTTCACGCTCCACCAATTCATCATCAATGATTTCATATTGATCACCAAGTGCCTCATAGTCAGCTTCTTGCAACAAGGTTGGCGTTACGATTGCGGGAAAAGCGGTCATGGATTCACCTCATTTATTCACAGGCTATAGGGTTACGATACACCACATTTGGCTTTATGTCAGCCATCATCTGCCGTCACAGATACGCGCATGTGGTGACTAATCTTTGGATTGTTTAGCCCGCCGCGATTGATTATCCTATGCCAATGCTGCACGGGGCAAAATAGCTTTTAATGCGAAACAGGATAGAGTGGGTATGTCATCAACAGAATTGGTCTCGATAGTCTTGCCGACCCTCAATGGCGCAAAATATTTGGCACAAGCGATACAGAGCGTTCTCAATCAGACCTATTCTCAGTGGGAACTGATCATCGTGGATAGCTATTCAACCGATGATACGCCCGCTATCACCGCCCATTTTGCCGCGCAAGATAAGCGCATTCGCACGATGCAGCATCCTAAAGACCAAGGACGACTGCCGGGGGCTTTGAATGCAGGTTTTGCGGTGGCACAAGGCGACTATTTTACGTGGCTGTCGGATGATAACGAACTGATGCCGGAATCATTGGCGACGTTTGTACGCTATTTGCAAACCCATCCCACGATTGGCTTAGTCTATTCGCATTATCAGATTGTGTATGAAGATGGCAGCCTGCCTAAATTGGGGAAGCGCCTGCCGATTCGGTATTTGCCGGGCAAAAATATTATCACACCGTCATTTTTGTATCGGCGGGCAGTGCATGAAAAATTAGGGGGGTATCGCACGCAGTATTTTCTGGCAGAAGATTATGATTTTTGGCTGCGGACTGCCGAATATTTTGGGTGTCATTTGTTGGAGGAAGTGCTGCATGTGTATCGGTTTCATCCCGATAATCTCACAGCTACATTTTCGCGGCGGGTGCAAGATGAGAACGTAGATAATTTGCTGCGCGATAATTTGGCACATTTAAGCTGGTTGCAAAAGCCCATTCATCGGGCGCGAGCTTATTATTATTTGTACCAATTGGCACAGCGCCATCAGCGTACCGAAGATGCCGAGCATTATTGGCGCGAAGTCGTCAAAGCTGCGCCGTTCTGGTTGCTGCGGCATCGGGCGCGAGCATGGCTCACCCGCGAGAAATTATCCTGATAAATTGACTATGGGCGTTCAAACTTAATCGTTGTTCGCAACCGCGCAAATTCGACTTCATCGCCATCGCGCAGGCGGTATTTTTGTTTGGGCGTTAGCTGAAAGCCATTGATGCGGGTGCCATTGGTACTGCCATTATCTTCTAAATACAAAAAACCATCGTGCAGCGTCATAATGGCATGATGCCGCGACACCCCAAAATGATAAGCACCATAGGGTGTCAAATCAAAATCTACGCCAGCTTCGTTATCAATCGTGCGCCCAATGATGATTTTTTCGCTGATAGACATCAGGCGTGATTGTTCACCCATCTTAAAACGCAGTCGCCAAGCGGTGGTTAAGTTGGCTGTCCCCGGTTGCGGTTCCCGATGTTCCATTTCGCCAGCGTTGTCTTGCTGGGCTGGGGTATTTAAGAAGCGCGTTTGCCTGAGAATATCTTTATCGTCTGGATCCGCCACAGGCAGCTACCTTTATACTTATTCATCACAGGTCAATATGGTAATTTTCGCTTACGCAGCCTTAAATTGCAACACATTCTCAAGAATTGTCGCAATTTTGTAAGAAAAGTTTCGGAATATTACATAAAAATTTAAGGATTATTCGTGAGCCACGTCATCACCGCCCGAATCGCGTTCACATTGCGCGTGAATTCGCTGTCATCGGCACTCGCTAATTCCACATCAATGGCAGGAATACCCAAGCTATCCACCCATGCCGGGGCGCTGCCCGTCACACTATAATCACTGAATTCACTCGTATAGGGGTAGCCACTGGCAGCACTGTAAACTTGCGCCAAGCCATCGGAGACGATTTTGCCGCAATTGCCGGGGAAAACACCGCGTGCCGCCGCATGATAAAACAGCACGGCGGCGGGTGATAGTTGTTGAATTAAACTACCGAGTGCCACCGTTTCCGGTTCGGAAAACGGGGCGCTGCCGGGGCTGACCGGCGTTGCCCGGAAAACGGCTTCAGATGACCAACCACAGCCCCAATTGCGATTTAAGTCTACGCCATTGGCATTAAACCGTCCGCTAATTTGCCGTCCTTTTTCCAAGCCATCCGGGTTCAATACGGGGACTAAAACCAGCGATAGTTCGGGCAAAATATCATTCGGGGTTGCCGCATAATAATCGCGCAGTTCATTAAGTAGGCGCACCGTATTTGTCTCGAATCCAGTATGTATACCGCCCACCAGCAAAATCGTCTGGTTGCCTGTCCCAAACCGATACGCATTCAACTCACGCCCTTCCACCGATGTGCCAAAAATAAAGGCTTCTGGCAGCAGCGTTGCATTCATTATGGGGGTTGCTGTCGGCAGTAGCGATGGTTGCGATGTGGCAGTTGGTAAGCTGATAGAGGCTACCGATAGTGATGATACAGGTGTCGGACTCATGATTCGTAGCGGCGCGGTGGTTATCGCGGGTAAAGGCGGCAGCGTTGCCGAAGCAGTGGCAGTCGGTGTGAGCGTATTTTCTGGCAGCGATGTGAATGTGGGAAAGGCTATCATAGTCGGTAATGCCGCCGGAGGCAAAGTGTTTGGTTGACAGGCAGTAGCCAGTAGTAGAATACACGCTATAATGAAGACGCTTCGCATGGTTCAATTTTGCTCACATAGCAGGACGATATAATTATGGCACGGTGGCAACGGGTCTTTGGGATGGTCATGATGATAAGTCTGTTGGTAGCATGTGCGCCGCAGGCTGATAACCGCGAATTGCCGACGGAAATAATTATTCCCACTATCACGCCAAGCAACACGCCGACACCGACCATTACACCCAGCCTAACACCGACTGCGACGGTTACGCCCAGCATTACACCAACGAACACTCTTACGCCGACCTTGACCGCGACGCCCACCGCAACGCGCACGCCCACCGCAACCCCCACCAACAGCCTGACGCCGACGCCCACCCATACAGCCACTGTTACTTTTACGCCGACGCCGCTTGACCCCCAAATTATCACGTTTACAGCGGATAAAACCAGCGTGCAGAATGGGCAGCAAATCAAATTAACGTGGAATACAGTTGCTGATACCGCCAAGATTGAACGGATTCAAGTTTCCGATGGCATCATCTTAGAGTCGATTAACGTTCAAACGACAGGTGAAGCCACTTTTACCGTGAACACAAGCGAAACACGCGCAATTTATCGCTTAGTGGCGCTGCGCGTCGGGCTAGAAACCAGCTTATCCGTCTCCATTGATGTGATTCCGACTTGCCCGGCAAATTGGGTGTTTGCAGTGCCAGCGGGGACACCGTGCGCGGCAAGTGCCGCCCAAGCAGCGTCAGGTATATTCCAAAACTTCCAAAACGGATATTTGTTCCGTATTCAACTTCCGACGGCGAATAAAGTCTGTGGTGTGCAATTAGACCGCAATTTGTATTCTTGTTCCGCCTTCGTTGCTTATACTGGTACGCCGCCTGTCACGCCCCCGGCGGGTTTCCAAGCGCCCGGTAGCGATTTTCAAGATATTTTTTATAACCAATTGGCGATTGGCGGACCTTGGTACAACGTTATTGGGTGGGGAACAAGTCTCGCCACAACGAGCAGTTTCAACACCCAATCGGATGTGAATGGGGCGCTGTATATCCAACTGCCCACGGGCGTTTTCCGGTTCGATGGTCAACTGACCGCCGGTTCGATGGTACGGATGCAATAATGCCTGAAGACCATGTTTATCTTTGATTTTCATTATTGGCGCTTTACCCCTCGGCAAACCCTTTTAAAACCACACACACTGGGCAAAAAACCCAGAGGTGTGTGGTTTTTTGCGTTGCTATTGCTTGTGGGCAGCGGCTGTGGCGCGTTTGTTCTGCTAGATGTCGTGCAGGAAGCGCAGTATCGCTGGCAAGGGGTGGCGATAGAAGGCAGCGTTCTCCAATGCCAAGAACAGCCTTTAGAAGATAATCGCTATTATCAGGTGCAATTGGCGTATCAATATACAGTCCATAATGGGGTGTACGCTGGCAGCGCCGAATTTACTAGCACTGAACAAAATCGCTGTACTGAACTGCTGCTCCGGCAAAGTGTGCCAGTCCAATATTTAGCTTTTGACCCAGCGCAATCGGTGTTTTATACCTATCGCTGGCGCTATTTTGACCAACTGGAAATCTGGACAATGCGAATTGCAGCATTGCTGTTGCTTTCGGCGGCACTGTGGAGCTTATGGCGGCATCGGCAATTTTATGGGCGCTTGCAGCGGCTGAATCAGCATGGGGTTCTGCTGCCGGGGGTCATTATATGGGCGGATACATTCCCCGATGATGCGAATGGGCATCGGGTGGTGTTTGATTATTTGTTCATCAATCCAGTGGGCTACGAAATTACCGCCAGCACCAGCGGGCTGCTCCGCGATTCACGCCCGTTTGGGTTGCCACGCCCCGGCTTGATTGTGTCGGTGTTATACGCTGGGGATGATTGTTATGTTGTTTTGTAGTTAAAAGTTGAAGGAGAATTATAACCTCCTGCGGCGCTATACCTTGAACTTGCTCAAACAGTACCCCTGCAAACTCAGCCTGAAGCATGAGCGTTTCAAAGCTGCCCTTGATAACTCTTTCCTAGCTCAATTGCTTCAGTATTTTTGCCCCTGCACCTGTGAACAGGGTAATCGCTTCAAAATAGAGAAAGCGGGATAATCCAGCAAAAACGAGGAGATGCCCGATGCCCTATCGTCCGCGTTCAACGGGAATGTCGCTTGGGCACGCAGGTGTACCATGAGATTGCCGACTACATCAGTAACCTGCCGGCGAATGCTGCCCAATTACTCCAAGCCACCCGGCACCACTGGGCGATTGAAAACAGTTTCCACTGGATGCTGGATGTGACGTTTGGCGAAGACCATTCCCGTATCCGCACCGAAGAGAGTGTCGAGAACATGGCGGTCTTAAGCTCGATTGCCCTCAACATCCTCAAGCACGATACCTCCAAAAGCAGTCTGCACCAGAAACGGTTTCGTGCTGCCATGGACAATGATTTTTTGCTTCAACTGCTCACGCGGGTTTGAAGCGATTACCCTGGTGGTGCTGGCTGATGCTTGTCAGCGTCTTGAAAGCGGCATATAGTAAGGGGGGATAGTGGTGCTATATCCCCAATAACCACCCACTGAACTCATGATAAATCGCGGAGTCTGTATGTTAGAGAATGTTGGTCTGGTGACGAAGGCGTTGGGTGAACAAAAATATATCGCTACTGAAGAAATTGCGACCGTGATGTTTTTGGCGAAACAATTGGGCAAACCTGTTCTAGCAGAAGGTCCCGCGGGTGTCGGCAAGACCGAATTGGCGAAGGCGTATGCGAGTGCCACTGGGATGCCTTTAATTCGCTTGCAATGCTACGAAGGCTTGGACGAAAGCAAAGCCCTTTACGAATGGGAATATGCCAAACAAATGCTCTATACCCAACTGCTGCGCGATAAACTCAGCCAAATGTTGGGCGAAGCGGCGACCTTGCATGAAGCAGCAGACCGCCTCGCAGCAGAAGAAGAAGTATTTTTTAGTGAACGCTTTTTGCTTTCACGCCCTTTGCTAAAAGCAGTTACCTCCGATGTGCCAGTCGTTTTATTAATAGATGAAATTGACCGTGCCGATGCTGAATTTGAGGCATTTTTGTTGGAAATCCTCAGTGATTTTCAAGTGTCCGTGCCAGAACTGGGTACGATTAAAGCCAAGCATCATCCGTTTGTGGTGCTGACCAGCAATAACACCCGCGAATTATCCGAGGCGCTCAAACGGCGCTGCTTGTATTTGTTCGTGGATTATCCTTCGCATGAAGCCGAACTGACCATCGTGCGGACACGCATCCCGGAAATTAACGCAAAATTGGCAGCACAAGCCGTCGAAGTCGTTCAGAATTTGCGCGGCTTAGACCTAAAGAAAAATCCTAGCGTGAGCGAAACCTTGGATTGGGCAAAGGCATTAGTCATGCTGAATGCGAATGCTATTGACCAGAAAACATTGGAAACGACCTTGACCGTGTTGCTTAAACACGAGAGTGATGTGCAGAAAGCACGCCGGGCGTTGCTGCGTGACCAAAGCGGCGAGAATCCTTCGGATAGTGACCGTCGTCCGCGCCGCAAAGGTGGCTATAACCCTTGGAATTAGAGGGCTGCGATGGACAAAACGCAATTATGGCACATCCTATCTGAGCTACGCCAAGCCTTTGAGTCCCTGTATGGCGATAGATTGGCGCAGATGATTCTCTATGGCTCACAGGCACGCGGCGATGCCAGACCGGATTCGGATATTGATGTGCTGGTGATACTGAATCCTATGTTGGAATATGAAGCAGAACTTGAACTCAGCAGCCAAGTTATTTCTGATTTGGTGCTTCGTCATAATGCGGTAATTTCCCGTTTGTTCATGCCAATAGACCGTTATCATTATGGGCAAGGAGCGTTGCTAACCAATGTGAGAAAGGATGAGATTCGGTTTTGAACCCTGAACAACAAAAATTAATTGCGCGTGCCGATAGTAGCTTCAAAGCTGCCCAAACACTTTTTGAGGAGGGGTTCTCACTCAATCTCTAGCTTCAAAACAAATTCAATCCGCCGAAGCATTTATCACGATGGGCAAACAGTATTTGCTGCTAAACGAGACCGAAGATAAACTCGATGAATAAAGACCTATTAGCGCACATTCTATCTGAGCTACGCCAAGAATTTGAGGCGCTGTATGGCGATAGATTGGCGCAGATGATTCTCTACGGCTCGCAGGCACGCGGCGACGCTAGACCGGATTCGGATATTGATGTGCTGGTGGTGCTGAGGGGTGAGGTAAATTACTCAGATGAAATTCGTTATACAAGTGCGGTAGTATCTGAATTGTGCCTAAAATATGAAGTATATGTAGCTTGTCTCTTTATGTCTCAGCCACGTTTTCAACATTCTCAGATAGCCCTGCTGCACAATATCCGGCGGGAAGGGATGATAATTTGACACCGGAACAGCAGAATCTCGTCAACCTAGCCAGCGACAGCCTAGAAGATACGCGCTTGCTGTTGAGCAATCATCGCTATCGTGCCGCCATCTCACGCGGCTATTATGCGATGTTTTACATGGCACAAGCACTCTTGTTGATAAAAAACATCACCCCGCATACTCATTCTGGTACCTTATCCATGTTTGCGCTGCACTTCATCAAATCGGGCGAAATTGCAAAAGCCTTTAATCACTATTTGATGGAGGGAGAAAGAGAGCGTGGAACTGCCGATTACGATAGTGAAATATTGGTGACAGAACAAGCGGCGATTGAGCAATTAAAGCGTGCCGAAGCGTTCATCGCTATGGGCAAACAGTATTTGCTGCCACCCACATCAGGAGATGAAACCAATGGATGAAAAACCCATCAGCGCCAGCGAAATCGTGAAAAATCCAGAGATGATTTATCAATTCACCAATTATTATATTCTTATCAAAGATACATCCATGATGGCAACTTACAAAAACCTGATAGAAGCCGTCAATATCTTGGCAGAACGCGGCTGGGAAACCGTCGGGATTGCCAATGATGGCGGCGGCAGCATGTATGCCATGTGCCGCAATACCCAATACAAATTTAAAAATCAACCGATTGATGCATAACGGATATGACGATTCACCGCGAAGGCTATCCCACGCTGCTGCTTATTGGGCTGATTCTGATAGTGTTCAATAGTGGCTTAGGTCTGGTACTGCCCAATACCAGTTTAGCGGTGAGTATCCCTATCTCGGTGTTGATATTGGGCTTCTTCCTGCAATTTTTTCGTAATCCGCGCCGGACTATTCCTGATTATCCCAACGGTGTCATTGCTCCGGCGGATGGCACGCTGGTTGCTATTGAGCGCGTCCTAGAAACGGAATATTTTCAAGATGAACGGCTCAAGCTCTCGATTTATATGTCGGCGTTGAATGTGCATCTTAACCGGGTGCCACTGACGGGCAAGGTGCTATATACCCACTATCATCCGGGCAAATATTTGGTGGCATTTCATCCCAAAGCGTCTGAACTTAATGAACGCAGCACGATAGTGTTGCAAAATGAGCGCGGGCAAACAATTTTAATACGCCAAATTGCCGGGCTTTTGGCGCGGCGCATTGTGACTTACCTGCAACCACAGCAGGCAGTTCGCGCCGGAGATGAATTGGGGTTTATCAAATTTGGGTCACGCTGCGATGTGTTTTTGCCCCTCGATGCCCAAATTCAAGTGCAGCTAGAGCAAAAAATCAAAGGCGGTGAAACTCTTTTGGCGTTGCTGCCCGAACTTAAGCGATGAGGTAGATAAGTCTGAGGAGCCTTTCCAAACACTCCCCAGACCAAACATTACCCCAAAAAA
Organism: Anaerolineae bacterium; assembly: GCA_022842885.1. GTDB lineage: Bacteria > Chloroflexota > Anaerolineae > Aggregatilineales > Phototrophicaceae > JALHOR01. Next base: position 10,872 of record JALHOR010000076.1, on the reverse strand, counting down.
TTTACAGCGATTTTGCCCAGTCACCCAACGTTTTTTCTAAGCTGTCGCGGACTTGGATAAACGAAGCTAATTTGTCGTCATCGCTGCCTTCGACTGCTGCCGGGTCGGGAAAACTCCAATGAACACGCTGCGCTTTGCCGGGGAACACCGGGCAAGTCTCGGCGGCAGCATCACACACTGTCAGCACATAATCAAATGCATCGTTCAAAAATTCATTCAGATGTTTGGAACGATGCTGCGAAATATCAATCCCCCGCTGGTGCATCGCCTGAATAGCAAAGGGATTGACCACCGATGGTTTTGCACCGGCGCTAAAGACTTCTAGGGCATCGCCTGCGAGGTAACGCAGCAAGCCTTCTGCCATTTGTGACCGGGCAGAATTGGCAGTACAAAGAATCAGGACACGTTGTTTCATAAGATAAGCCTCCGTTGTCACCTGAACTACCGGGTTGTAGCGAAGATGTTAGCCCACTGCCAAGCGCAGCGCCGCCCGAATGCGTTCTGCCATGGAGCGCATAACCTGTAGCGAAAAAGTGGGAGTTTCATGAACTAAAAACAAAAATTTGTGTTCGTCCACCACCACAATTTTGCTATCCACTTTAGCAATGGCAGTTGTGGTATGCGGCTCGCGGTCTACCAACGATTTTTCGCCAAAAAAATCACCGGCTTGGATAGTTTCCAGCAAAATGCCGTTAAAGAAAATATCCACTTCACCTTCTTTGACGGCATACATGTGTTCGTCGCGTTCCCCGGCTTTAAAAATAGTCTCGCCAGCGGCAAACGTCTTAAATTCTTCGGCATTCTTGAAATGATTGATAACGATCATGACTTTTCCTCTCTGATGAATCGGATGCAATTCTTAAGAGGGAATCGTCGCAAGCAAGTTTTAAGCACATGTAAAGCCGTGTTTAACACTCAACAGTATTAGTCCGCTATGGCGCGTTTTTGTTTGGCTTGGGTGGCAAAAAGACCAACACTGAGGGCGATAATTGCTACTACCACCCAATATGTAAGCTGCATGGGTGTATCAAACATAAAATTATTATTGATTTGCGGCAGCAGTTCGGTAATCAACCCAAAAATACCCACTGCAATCAACAAAATGCCCGAAGCCCGATTTAGCGCGTCATGATGCTGTGTTAGCCAACTGATGAGGCGGCGTTGGAAGGGCAGCGCCAATAGGGGCAGTACCACGAGGGGCCAACCAAAACCTAAGCCAAAAAAGAAGTAAAATCCCAAGGTGCTTAATGCGCCCCCGGCACCTGCTCCATATGCCAATCCGGCGACCAGACCCGGCGCAGTGCAAGGCAGCGTCATGGGTCCGAAGAATAAACCATACACATAGGCGGTCAAATAGGGATTGCGGAGCATGGGCGCTTGGGCGGTTTGCAACGTGGCAAATGGGTTGCGCCCCATGAGCAGCAAGATACCCATGCCAATCACAAACATATAAATCAGCGGCAGTATCCATGCGACATTATCAAATGTTGCCGAAACCAACGCCATCAGTACGCCAAAGCCCAACATGGTGGTTAAAATACCTGCTAGCACCAGCACGCCTAACCATGCACTGGCACTGCGGGCGCGTTCATTGCCAGCGTTGCCCGCTAAAAAGGCAATCAGCCCCGGATACAACGGCAGCAAGCAGGCATTTTGTAAGATTGCTGCACTACCAAACGGAAAACCCGCCAGAATTGCTATCAACTGTTCCATTGGAAATATCTCCCTCATGCTCATCAAATTGGGAGTATCGTAAACAGCGATTCTTACCAGAATGTGACGCAACCATTAGCGCGTCAACAGCCACCATGCCCCTATGAGAGTGATTAGTCCGATGGCACCCATCACATAAAACCGCTGATATAACATCGCTTGCACCGACGCCGGAATCAGCGTTTCCCATGCGGTCAATAGCAATCTGCCGCCTACAAAACTAATGGGGAGAATTGCTATGGCGAGCCATAACCACAACGAATTTTCGGGCATTGTGAACAGCAGTGTGCCTTGCGTCAGCCACCAAGGGGCAGTGGCGATGACCATCACCCCCAGCATTATCAGGCTATTTTTTAGGCGCTGCTGCGTACCAACAGGATTTAAGGCGCACAAAATCACCCAAAACAATACAACGCCAACGAACAGGAACACATTCACTTCCAGCGTTGCCCCCAGCAGCAAGCCGCCCACAACAAGTTCTAAGCGGGCTAACTGCCGCCCAGAACGCAGCAAAAAGAGCAGCGCCCCACTGCCATATAATACGCCCATCAGCCAGATAAATTGAGCGTTCAAGAGCAAAATAGGCAGCATGAAGACTGCCACCAATGCCATCGTGCGTCCCAAGCGTTTACCAGCCAATTCACTGCCCACATCATAAATTGCCCACGCGCTTAAAAACGCCAGCACCGTGCCGATACTGGTTTCAATTAAACTCGGCGCTTGTTCCAATTGGGCAATCAGATAATTCAGCAGCAATTGATAAATCGGCGGCGCAGTTTCCGATTGAATTGTCATACTAAAACCACTTAGTAGCACCAGCAGCAGCCCAACCAGCGCAAAAAAGACCAAATCCTGCGGTCCTGTCCAGCCTTGGTCAGCATCGGTTAATTCTTGTCCCTTTGCCTCAGCGCGGGCTTGTGCCGAAGATAATGTGCCACCCAAGACCACACCACTCACCAGTGCAAACAGCAGATAATCCATCAGCAGCGGGTCATACCCAAAAAGCTGCGTCCAGAACACTGCGCCACCTGTGACCAGCGCCAATGCCAACGCTGCCGCTGTGCCGATACGCGGTTGCCCTGTGGGGAGTGCCGGTGCCAACATCGCCCCCGCCCCCAGAATTACCGCACCAAAGATAAACATGACAAAAAATTGCATGATACTTTTCTCGCAAACTGCTCAAATGTGATGAGGTATCAGCATATCAGGAAAAATTTCACAAGAATAGAGAGGGCAACAGCCAGCATAGACTTTCTTCTGAACTCAATTTGTTATAAACTGAAAATATGTTCGGAGTGAGATTTTTCAGAACCCTTATTTCAAAAAATGCCCTTTTTTGAAATAACGCGATTCTTTATTGCAAACTGTGAAATAACGAGGCAGTCCAATGACCCAAAATATGCTCTACTATGGCGATTTCATAATAAACAAGTGACGACGAATAACCTATGCCCGATTCTGAAACGCTGACTGGCACGCTGGCGCGTGTGCAATTCCGCAACGATGAAACTGAATATTCGGTGCTGCGCGTGACACCCGATGGCGATTATGGCGATGCTATTGCCAGTGACGGCACTATCGTCGTGGTGGGTAATCTGCCGGCGCTGGATAAAGGCGTGCGGGTGACATTTACAGGTGGTTGGATTGAACACAATAAATTCGGGCGGCAGTTCCAAGCCGAAGAAGTGAAACTCCACCCCGACTCGTTCCCGGATGCCCCGGCAGGCAGCGAAGAAGACACCCTGACTGGCACCATTGAGCGCATTACTTTCTTTAACGAAGATACCGGCTGGGGGGTGATTCGTATTACGCCGGAAGGCAAGTATCCGGCAGCGGCGGCGTTGGATGGCACCATTACCATCGTAGGCGTCATGCCCGCTTTAGTCGAAGGCGAGATGGCACGCTTCACGGGCAAATGGGTGAATAATCCCCAATATGGGATGCAGCTACGCGCTCTGACGGTCATCCCGATTGCGCCGCAAAGCAAGCAGGGCATCATCCATTATATTGCCGATACGGTCTTTGGCATTGGCAAGCGCACCGCCGAGCGCATTTATGATCATTTTGGCGAAAAAACCATGGAAATTCTCGACAATTCGCCCGAAAAAGTGTATGACGTGCCGGGCTTAAAACCTAAACTCGCGGAAAGCCTCATCACGCAGTGGTCACAGAATCGCTCGCAGCGCCAAATCATGATTCATCTGCAAAGTTACGGCATCACCAGCCGCCTAGCAAAAAAAATTCATGATGAATATGGGTCAGAAACGCTGCTGATTATTCAGAGTGACCCGTATCAGTTGGCAGATGATGTGTATGGGATTGGCTTCAAAAAAGCCGATGCTATCGCGCAGGGCATGGGTATTGCTGTCGATTCGCGGGTGCGGCTGCGGGCGGGCTTGCTTTATGCCCTAACGCAGATGTCTTATGATGGGCATACTTTTTCGCCGCGCCATAAATTGCTGGAGACTGCCGCTGAGTTATTGGGCGTGACGGATACTGTTACGCTGTTGGAAGAACTTCAGACGCAGCTTTTGGGCGGCAGAGTCATTGCCGATACGCTGTATATTGATAAGATTCCAGTGGAAGCGATTTATCTGCCCCTGTTTTATCATTCCGAACTGCGGGCAGCCGAGCGCCTGAAAAACATTGCCCAAACGATGTCTGAATTACAAAAACAGATGAAAGGCACGGCTTGGAAAAAATATTTGCTGGAACTTTCCGAACAAAACGATGTGACATTATCTGACCAACAGCAAAGCGCCGTCAAAGCCGCGTTAATTGAAAAAGTTTCGGTGCTGACGGGTGGACCCGGTACAGGCAAAACAACCACGCTACAAATGGTGATTAACGCGCTGGAAAAAGAAAGTATCACCTACGAACTGGCATCCCCCACTGGACGCGCTGCTAAACGTTTGGGCGAAGCCACCGGACGCCAAGCCCAGACGATTCATCGTTTGCTGGGGTTTAGTTGGGAAGCGGGCGGTTTTGAACATGATGAAGACAATCCCCTAAAAGCCGATTTCATCATTGTGGATGAAACCAGTATGCTGGATTTATTGCTGTTTCATAGTTTGCTCAAAGCCATCAAACCTCATGCTCATGTGATGTTGGTGGGCGATGTTGACCAACTGCCGAGTGTGGGGGCAGGCAATGTGTTAAACGATGTGATTAACAGCCAAGTCGCCCATGTGACGCGCCTGACGCAAATTTTCCGGCAAGCCAGCGCCAGCCATATTGTCACCAATGCTCATCGCATCAACAATGGTGAAATGCCCTATATGGAAAATCACAGCGATGATTTTTTCTTCTTCACAATTACTGACCCGGCTGAAGCCGGACGGATGATTGTGGATATTGTCATCAGCCGATTGGAGAAAAAAATCACGGATTATGACCGCATGAACGATGTGCAAGTCATCGCCCCCATGTATCGCGGTCCCATTGGCGTGAATGCGCTGAATCAGGCATTGCAGGAAAAACTCAATCCGCCGGATTATCGTATTGCCGAAAAACGATTGAATGGCATTTTGTTTCGTGTAGGCGATAAAGTGATGCAAACGCGCAATAATTACGAAAAAGAAGTGTTTAACGGCGATATTGGGCGCATCCGGGCGTTTGATTTTGAAGAAAATGCCATGGAAGTGGTCATAGATGAACGTATCATCACCTATGATTTTAGCGAAACCGAAGAACTGATTCATGCCTATTGCATCAGCACCCATCGTTCACAAGGCTCAGAATATCCGATTGTGGTCATGCCCTTGATGACGCAGCATTATATGATGCTCCAGCGCAATTTGCTGTACACCGCCATCACCCGCGCTAAAAAAATGGTGGTGCTGGTAGGCGATAAGAAAGCCGTTTTTATCGCCGTGAACAATAACAAAGTAGCAGAACGCTACAGCGGTTTACTCATTCGCTTGCAGTCGTAAAGTGCTGGTCTGACCTATCCGAAACCCAAATGCCTTATCTACAATAGAGGTGTCCTTTAACGATCACCACCACCCTGATTATTCAGCGATGAGGTCTCTTTATGCCCCTGATTATCGTCGGTCTCGGACCCGGCAATATTGATGATTTGACTCTCGCCGCATGGCGCACACTGGAAACTGCTAGCACGGTTTATTTGCGAACAGATCGTCATCCGTGTGTGCCGCATTTACCTAAAAATGCCACTTTTCACACTTTTGACTCGCTGTATGAAACGCTGGAGGCATTTGAAGATGTGTACGCCGCCATTACCGAACAGCTTATCGCGGCGGCTCACCATGCCAATATTGTCTATGCAGTGCCGGGCGACCCCTTGGTAGGCGAAAGCACTGTCACGCGCTTGCTGGCATCTGCTGAAAAAGAAAATATCGAAATCAAAATCATCAATGGCATTAGCTTTATCGAGCCAATGCTAAAACACTTGGGCATTGATGCGCTGGATGGGCTGCAAATTGTAGATGGATTACTCCTAGCAGAAATGCATCATCCCCCGCTGAATCCTGATTTTCCGACATTAGTGGCGCAAGTTTACAGCCGCGATGTTGCTTCCGATGTGAAATTGACGCTGATGAATCAATACCCTGATGATTTTCCGGTATCATTGATTCATGGCGCTGGCACGAGTGAAGCATTCGTTGAAAAGATGCCCTTGTACGAAATTGACCGCAGCCAACACATCAATCATCTCACATCGCTCTATATTCCAGCGCCGGAGCGTTACACCAGCTTTGAATCGTTCCAAGAAATTATCGCCCATTTACGCGCCCCCGAAGGCTGCCCCTGGGATAGAAAACAAACTCATGAGTCGCTGCGTCCGTATCTGATTGAAGAAACTGCCGAAGTGTTGGATGCGATTGATAATGAACAGTGGGACGAACTCGCGGATGAATTGGGCGATTTGCTGCTGCAAATTGTGCTGCACACGCAAATTGCGACGGAAGACGGCGAATTTTATATGCGCGATATTCTGCGCCGCGTGAATACCAAACTCATCCGGCGACATCCACATGTGTGGGGCAGCGAAGACGTGAACGGCAGCAGCGAAAAAGTCGTCGCCAATTGGGAAGAAATCAAAAAAACAGAACGCGCCACACAGGGCAAGCAGCGCGACTCGTTGTTGGATGGCGTGCCAAGCAATCTTTCGGCATTGATGACCGCCTATAAATACACGGCAAAAGCTGCCAAAGTCGGGTTTGATTGGGCAGATGTGACGGGCGTGGAAGACAAACTGCGCGAAGAATTAGACGAAATTTTTGCCGAAACGGATCCGCAGAAAAAAATCCGCGAGATTGGCGATTTGATGTTTGTGCTGGTCAATTGGCTGCGTTGGCTGAAGGTGGATGACCCGGAAAGCCTGATGCGCGAGATTAACGCCAAATTTTATCGGCGGTTTCGCTATATTGAGACACACACCACCAAACCTCTCACCGAGATGACGCTTGATGAGATGGATGCCTTGTGGGATGCGGGCAAAGCCGAGGGGTTGTAGCTCATGAGGGTATCTATTCATATTGTTGTATAGCGAGGGTTCAATGGATCATATTTATCTGATTAAAGATAATGAAAATCTTATCAGGTTATCGCAAGTGAATTATGAATCGGAAAACCTCTTACAAATACTCATTGCTAAATATCCTGATTTGCTCTTATCACATCAGATTGGGGATGAACCGCGCCGCTGGTTACTTATCTCGCGGGAAATGCCAGTTCCCGATATTGAAGACTATTCATCTAACCGCTGGTCACTTGACCATCTTTTCTTAGACCAAGATGGTATTCCTACATTGGTTGAGGTCAAACGCAGCAGTGACACGCGGATCCGCCGCGAAGTTGTTGGGCAAATGCTTGATTACGCGGCAAATGCGGTTTCGTATTGGAAACCAGATGAAATCCGCGCTCGTTTTGAAGCCTCTTTGTCAGATACAAATCCAGCAGATATTCTTGCTGAAAAACTGGGTATTTTATCAGCTAATGTATTCTGGCAGCAGGTCGAAACAAATTTGCGTGCTGGAAAAATCCGTATGATTTTTGTCGCTGATGAGATCCCGCAAGAATTACGGCGCATCGTCGAGTTTTTGAATGAACAAATGTCCCCTGCCGAAGTGTTGGCAATTGCGATTCGTCAATATGCGGGCGAAGATTCGCAAATGCTAGTACCTACGTTATATGGTCAAACTGCAAAAGCACAAGGCGTAAAATCCAATCAGGGCGGACAAAAGTGGTCAGAAGAGACGTTTTTTCCTGAACTGGCACATCGCTATAGTCAGGAAGAAGCTTTTATCGCGCATACAATATTAGATTGGGCGCAATCACGCGGACTGCGTATCTGGTGGGGTGAAGGCAAACGCTCAGGGTCTTTTTTCCCCGTGTTGGATAAAAATGGATTGGGCTACCTCTCTGTTGCCGTTTGGACTTATGGGAAAATAGAGCTACAGTTTCAATATATGCAAAATCGTCCACCTTTTGACAATGTTTTATTACGACATGAATTTCTCGAACAGCTTAACCAGATACCCGGTATTGCATTACCCGAAGATGGTTTGACGCGCCGTCCTAGTTTTGCTATTAGAGCCTTGGTTCCCGAAGAAAATCTTAAACAGTTCATCGCTGTTCTGGATTGGTTTGTAGATATGGTTCTTTCTCAAAATTAAGCCCGAAAACAGGTAGTATTTAAAGAAATAATATGAAACCCTATTCACTGGAATATATTCAGCATTATAAACAGGGCGCTTTTGCTGGCACGGTTGACCCTTGGGTGGAAAATGGGCGCTATTTTCAGCAGTTGCACAGCGGCATGATTAACAGCTTGCAAGACCAATTGCAGGATGTGCTAATTGCACGCGGGTATCAGGCAGGCAAAGAAGCCAGTTTACAAATTTTTGCCGGGCGTGAACCAGATATTTACGTTGAATCGCTCACCCCTAAAGAAACACCCGGCGCCCATTGGGATTATGACGCTGCTGCCACAGCCCTTGCCGTTGAACCGGGCATACCCGTTGCCATGCAAGATGATGATCTTGATGCACTACATATCCATGATATGCAAACGGGCGACCTGATTACCGTGATTGAAATTGTTTTGCCGTGCAATAAAACCCATGTGCCAGAAATGACCTTATACCAAGTTCAACGCAGCACAGTATTTTTGACACGCGGCGTTCATGTGGTGGAAATTGATTTGACGCGCTCCATCAAACGCTTGTTATTTAACGCACTCACCCAACACCATGCCTATCACACCGCTATTTTTTTACCCCACGATTTGCCGCGCGTGGTGGGGTATGATGTGATGCAGCCGATAAAACCGTTTGCGTTGCCGTTACGAAATGAAGTCTTGCCCGTGAATCTTCAAATGGCTTACGATGCCGCCTATCAACGCGGCGCACTTGCCGGGCTTATCCTGCGCGAAACCGATTATGCGCTTGACGATTTGCCTTTTCCTTCGCTCCTCACCGAAGCGCAGCAGCAAATTCTGAGGCAGGCTGTTCAGGCGTGGAAAACGCGGTTGGCGGAATTGGAGTAAATATTTTTGATAATTGCAAAAAGATCCCGTAAATTACTGTCCCACCCAAACACTAATATCAGCATTTTGACCGATAGCTAAATGCCATCCCGTTTTTTGACTCAGCACTTCGTCCTCAGCACTCAGCACTATTTTCAAGACAGCGTAGCGTAGTCGCAGGTTTTAACCGCGTTTGGCTGCTGCTATAATGCCGCCGTTTTGATAGCAACATAGTTATGCAGGATACATCATGCGGATTTCAGGCTGTTTTTTGGGTGCGGCGAGTTTTTTTGTCTTAATCATCCTCACGGGTGTGTGTTCCGTGTTGGCATACAGCGCCACTCGCGGCGCAGTCATTGATTTTTGGGGCAGCGGGGTTCGGGTTGAATCCATCGGGGATACAGTTCGTGCTGTGGTCAATCCCGGTGACTTTCAGATTGCCGCTACACCGACCATCCCTAGCAATGCTGTTGCCTTCATTCCATCGGTGACGCCAATCGCAACGGCGACGGTAGAAGCCATTGTGACGGATAATGCTGCTCAATCGGCTGTACCCAACATCCAAACCAGTCCAGCGGCTTTTACGCCCACCCCTGAACCCACGCTTGACCCCGCTGCTAATTATCGCTGGACAGACCCGCGCCAGATTCGTATTTTGCTGTTGGGCATTGACCAGCGCGTTGGCTACGAAGAAGAAGCGGTGTTTCGCTCCGATACGATTATTCTGGTGAATATTGACCCTGTGCGAAAAACGGTGGGGGCAATCTGGTTCCCGCGTGATTTGTGGGTAGACATTCCCAATATTGGCAAAGAACGCATCAATACCGCCATGCGCCAAGGCGATTTAATTGGCTATCCGGGCGGCGGCGGTCCTGCATTGGCGATGGAGACGATTGCCAGCAACTTCGGTGTGCGCGTAGACCGTTATATTGTGGTCAATTTTACGCTGGTCGAAACAGTGGTAGACACACTCGCGCCACAAGGCGTTGAAATTTGTGTGCGCGAACCGATTTTGGATACCAAATATCCTGATGCTGGTTACGGCTTCATGACCGTGCAGTTTGACCCCGGTTGCCAACAGGTGAACGGCGCGAAACTGCTGCAATATGCCCGCACTCGCGCCACCGCCAACAGCGATTTTGACCGCGTGCGCCGCCAACAAGAAGCGATTGATGCTGTACGGGCGCAGGTCGTCAGCGGCGGCGGTATCACCAATTTGCTGACGCAGATTCCGACGTTGTGGAACGAACTCTCTAACAGTTATCGCACTAATTTAACGCTGGAAGAAATCATCAAATTAGGCTATTTGATGCTGGAAATCCCGCGTGACAATATCGTCTATACCGCGATTGATACCAATTATGTGGATTTGGGCAAATCTCCCGCCGGGGATGATGTGCTGATTCCGTATTATTCGCGCATCACCACGCTGATTAGCCGCGTGTTGTATCCGCAGGTCAATGTCAGCCAAGCTGATTTATTGGCGCGTTCCCAAGCCGAAAATGCCACTATTCGCGTGTTTAACGGTACGGATATTGCCGGACTCGCAGGGCGCACGCAAGAATGGCTCATTGGCAAAGGCGTCACAGTGGCAGAAACTGGCAACGCAACCAATCATGGCGGCAAAGATACGGTGATTCGCTATTACAGCGGCGAAATTGCCACCG
>JALHOR010000075.1 GCA_022842885.1 Anaerolineae bacterium | reverse complement strand
AAAGATGTGATGGCACAAGGCTTGCTGCCGCATAACGAAGTGGTGTATCTGATGCAGCAGATTTGTTCGGCGCTGGATTATGCTCATCGGCAAGGCATCATCCACCGCGATATTAAGCCAAGTAATATTCTCATTGACCGCGAAGGCAATGCCTTTGTCAGCGATTTGGGTTTGGCACGTTTAACAGCAACAGAACGTGGCGCAAAAAATATCACCGAAACAGGCGCGATTATGGGGACGCCGGATTACATGTCCCCCGAACAAGCGATGGGCGCAGACGATATAGACCAGCGCACGGATATTTACGCCTTGGGGGTGATGCTGTTCGAGATGCTCACCGGGCAGTTGCCATATAACGCCGATACGACGATGGGCATTTTGCTGAAGCATATCCAAAGCCCGATTCCGAGTGTGCGCGAGAAAAACGCTGATTTGCCGGAAACGATTGATGAGGTGATGGAACGGTCATTGGCGAAAGAACCGGAAGGACGCTATGCCTCCGCCGGGGACATCGCCCGCGAATTGATGCAGATGAGTGGCACAATGACTCATGCGCCACTGCGTTTGCGGGCCGCCGCCGCCGAATCGGTCATCATTCGCACGCAAAGCGGGTTGAGCAAAACGCAAGAAAAAGACTCAGATATTAGCACCGGGTCGCGTGAGACACCCGGTGAACAACAGCGCCAAGTGACGGTGGTGCATATTAACGTGGCAGATTTTGAAGAAATCCTCATGGAAACTGACCCGGAAGATGCCAGTAAAATACTGAATCGGCTGCTTGACCAGATGCAAACGCTCTTGGAAAAAGACGGCGGTTTCATCCGTGAAAGAACCGCAACAGCGTTGCAGGCGTTGTGGGGCGTGTACGAAGTCCATGAAGATGACCCCGAAAATGCCATCAACGCGGCAATAGCGGCGCGTGATATGGCGCAGCGCGTCACGGCAAAATGGCTGGAAACCAACGAAGCCATGCCGATTCAAATCGGCATTGATACGGGCGCGGTGTTGATTCAATCGGCACAAGGCGGCACGACCACCAGCGGGCAGCCGATTACCTTTGCCACCCGCATAGAACGCGCCGCCCCAACGGGCGCTATCCTGATTTCGTATGACACCTTCCGGCATGTCATCGGCATTTATGATGCGCTGCAAGAAACTCCCGTGCGGGTGCGGGGACGCGCCGAAGCGATTGAGGTTTATGTTATTCAGCGGGCGCGTCCGCGTGCTTTCCGGTTGCAAACTCGCGGCGTTGAAGGCATTGATACGAAGATGATTGGGCGCGATGGCGAATTAAAATTGCTGCAAGACGCGCTCATGTTATGCATCGAAGACAGCGAGACGCAGATGGTTACGGTCACGGCAGAAGCCGGCGTCGGTAAATCGCGCTTGCTGTTTGAGTTCACGCGCTGGATTGATGTGATTGATTATGTGGTGCTGTTTTTTGAAGGACGTGCCACGCAGCAAACCACCAATCTACCGTATTCGCTGATTCGCAGCGTCTTCTCGTTCCGGTTTGAAATTTTGGATAGCGATGCACCCGAAGTCATGCGCGACAAATTTACCACAGGCATCGCAGGCTTCATGGGCGAGAACACCGATACCCAAGCGGCATTCATCGGGCAGTTGGTCGGTTTTGATTTCAGCGACCATCCGGCAGTCAAGCCCGTTTTGAACAGCGCCGATGTTTTCCAGCGGCAAGCCTTGGAACACCTGAATGCCTTTTTCCGCAGCATCACCCACAACGGACCCGCCATCATCGAACTGGAAGATATTCATTGGGCGGATACCTATTCGCTGGATTTGATTAATCATTTGGTGGCAGAAAACCGCGAACTGCCGCTGATGGTCATCTGCATGGCACGCCCCGAATTGCACGAAAAACGTTCCGGTTGGGGCGAAGGGCAAGATTTTCATCATCGCATTGACCTGAAACCCCTGAGCAAATTGGATACGCGCCGCTTGGTGCGCGAAGTGCTGCAAAAAGTGGATGATATTCCGGCGGAAATCCGCGATTTGATTGTGGAACGTGCCGATGGCAATCCGTTTTATATCGAAGAATTGGTCAAAATTTTGATTGAAGATGGTGTTATCGTCAAAGGTGAAACGGAGGATGCCAATTGGCGCGTGCTGCCGGAACGCTTGGCAGATTTGCGCGTGCCGCCCACGCTGACGGGCGTCTTGCAAGCCCGCTTGGATACGCTGGAACCTGCCGCCCGCTTGTTATTAGGGCGTGCCTCCGTCGTCGGGCGCATTTTCTGGGTGAGCGCGGTGGAAGCGTTAGAAAGTGCCGATGGCTTTCACATTGAACGCCAAAATTATATTCTGGAAGATTTGCGCCGCCGCGAGATGATTTACCTGCGCGAAAAATCTGATTTTGGCGGCACGCAGGAATATGTGATTAAACATGCCATTTTGCGCGATGTGATTTACGAAAGTTTGCTCAAGCGTCAGCAGCGCAGTTACCATGCCGCCGCCGCTGAATGGCTGATTCGTACCAGCGCGGAACGTGCTGATGAATATACCGGTCTCATCGCCGAACATTACGAAAAAGCGGGCGAACCCGTTAAAGCCGCCGGGTATTTGCTAACTTCCGCCGACAAAGCCTATCAGGTGGCGGCTTATCCAGAGGCACGAACATCGCTGACTCATGCGCTGGCGATTTTGCCCGAAGCTGGTGATGCTGATGCTCAACGGCTGCGCTTACAAGCGAGTTTGCTACTCTCCGAAATTCACGATGCAGGCGGCTACTATAACGATACGCTGGCGCTGCTGGAACCGGGGTTGGTGGTGGCACGCACATTGCAGGATGTCAGCTTGATTGCCCGCACTCTCGGATTGTTGGGGCGCTTGGTGGGACTGCGGCAGGGGCAATTTGCGCTGGGCGTAGAGTATTTACTAGAAGGCGAATCACTGGCGCGTTCCATTGGTGACAACCGAATTTTGCTGTTTGTGCTGCGCCAGTTAGGCAACATCTACCAAGACATAGAAGAAAAACTCCCGTTGTCGCTGCCAGCATTGGAAGAATCGCTCATGCTCGCCCATAACTTGGGCGATGAGTTTGCGATGACAAGCACCTTAAACAGCATCGGCAATACCTATACTGTCCTGCGCCAATACCCTGAAGCGATTGCCGCCTTTGAAGAAGCGATTGTTATCGGGCGGCGCATCGGTGACTTGCGGGTTGTGGCTTTTGCCATTGGCAATATCGGGAATTGTTATCTGGATGAGAAGGAATACGAAAAGGCTTTGGCATCTTATCAAGAATCGGTCGTTCTCTCCCAGAAAATCGGGCTAGATACGACGCCCATGCAGGGCAATATCGCCACTGTCAGCATTTTCTTGGGACACCCGGCAGAAGTGATTGAGCAGCATCTCCAGCCTGTGTTACAGCAGGCGCTGAAGAATAAGGCGCTGCCCGTCATCGTCAGCACCATCGGAGTGTATGGGTATCTGTATGAACGTGACGGGCAGTATGACTTGGCGCTAGAGTATCTGGGGTTGGCACTGGCATACGAATATACGCCGCCGATTGAAAAAGAGTTGTATATTGCTCCGGCACTTGACCGCATTCGCCAGCAGCTTGGCGAAGAAGCGGTGGCAGCGGGGTTGGCACGCGGCGCGGCACTGGATGCGTATGAAGTCGCCCGCGGCTTGCTGAAGGAGGGTTAATCTATACCAATGGGATGGGTCAATTTGTAGGTTTTTCTTGGGAGCGCACACAGGCGCTCCCCTACCGCTGCCAAAGATTATTTTTCATCCAACCACAGGTGATACCACAAAAACAGGCTGTGCGTCAGGAAGCCGCAGCGTTGGTAGAGGCGCTGTCCGGGGATATTGCGCCCCTGCGTGGTGACTTGGACTTGGGTCATGCCCTGTTCCCAGAACCAGCGCAGCGCGTGCAGCACCAATTTTTGCCCCACTTGCTGCCCACGAGTGTGTTCCGCCACCCCCACCAACCCAATCGTGCCTGTGTGCGTCTGCTGATTCAAATGGCAGACGACATATCCCACTGGGGCATCTTCCACTGTGGCAACAAATGTCATATCGGCATAATGATCATCCGGGTCTATGCTGCGCGTCAGCCAAGTATCATAGAGTGTGGCACATTGTTCTTCGGTAAAGCGCGGGTCATTGTAAAACCGCGAATGGATGTATGCATGGCGGGCGGTATCGCGCAGAGCATCTATATCCGTCGGGCGCGAGCTACGCAGTGCCACCGGGTCATCAGCGGGCAGCGCGGCGGACAACACCACCGGACGCTGAATCATGAAGGTCAGCCGCACATCTTGCAAATGAAAGCCCCCGGCTTCGGCAGTCCGAATCGTCAGCGCATCTAACGAGTCTGCCAAAAAATACACGCACTCAATTTGCTGTGCCGTACACCACTCGCGCAAATCCACCAAGAGCGCCGGCGTCAGCACACTGCCATTCACGCGGGCAATACGTTGACCAAAGAATTGGCTATCCCACTCTAAAAAAGTGGCAGGGGTTTCAATCATAATGAGTCGGTCTTTCCATGTCGGGCAAGCGTGGCAGCACTTCGGTGGCATCTTCAGTTCGGGTCGGTTTGGCTGTTAGCAGCGATTGGGGCAACCCTTCCGTTGCTTCATGTTGTGGCTCAACCGCCGCTGTTCCGGGGGTCTCGGTAGCTTCCCGAATCACATAAGCGGGCTTGTCCATCAACCGGAAGTGCATTCGTGCCAAATATTCACCGATGATGCCTAACATGAACATCTGCGCCCCGGCGAAGATGCTAATCACCGATGCTGTAAAGGTGAAACCCGGCACTTCATAGTTAAAAATAATCAAGCGTGCCAGCAGCACATAGACCAAGATGACTCCGCCCAATGCTGTTAGCACAAAGCCGAGTAAACTGGCAATTTGCAGCGGCAAGGTGCTGAAGCCTGTGACCATATTAAATGTATGGGTAATGAGTTTGGCGAAGGTGTAATTGGATTGCCCCGTGGTGCGTTTGCGATGCGCCACTTCAATGCGCGTAAACCGTTTTGTTCCCCACGTTAGCAGCACATCTAGGTTGACATAGGGACCGTTGAAATGCACGAAGGCTTCCCGAATTTTCGTCCGAAACGCCCGGAAGGCACTGATATTGCGGGCAGTTTCCGCACCCATTGCCCCTTGCAAGACCCATTTTGTCACTTGCGACGCCAAATCGCGCAGCACACCATGACTCTCTTGTTGGGGACTGCCATAAACCACATCGTATTGTTTCGTTAATGCTGCCAACATATCCGGGATGCGCTCTGCCGGATGCTGCAAATCATCATCCATCGTGATAATAATCTCATAGCGAACAGCGCGAATCGCACACAGCAGCGCGTTATGCTGCCCATAATTCCGCATAAACTGAAATGCCCGCACAAAGGCGTACCGCTGCGCCAAGGCTTCTAGGACTTGCCAACTGTTGTCTTGGCTGCCATCTTCGACCAGAATGACTTCGTAGGCGTCGGCGATGGTGGGCAAAATTTGGGCAAGCTGGGTCACGACTTCGCCCACGCTGTCTTGGCTGTTGTACACCGGAATGACGACTGAAACCGAAACCATCTGTCCAACCCTAAATCATAAGTAAACGGCTATTCATTATAAAGAGGAATACTGCACAGGAAAAGATTTAAGGCGGTCAACTGCGTTGATTTTTCGCCTCATACACAAACCCCTCACTGCCCATATACATGCCCGCGTCCAGATTTACACACAAGCCATCGGCATAAATCAACGGCTGCGTGACAAAGACGGCGGGTTTGCCCGTCATCTTGGAGATGGGGGTATGCCCATGCAGTAATTGGTTGCCGCCATAAGTGCCTAAAAATTGCTGCGCCCGCAGCCCGCCATCTAACCGGGCATCGGCAAAGGCTAGGCGCTGCGTGAAGCGGTCTAACAGCAGCATCAAGCCATCAAAATCGGGCGTCTGCAAAATAGCGCCAATCGCCTGATTCACTGTGGCAATCGTAGCGCCGTAGTCATAATACAGCAGGGCATCGGCATGTGTGATTAGTTTATCATGCAGCAGCAGCATGGCGGGCAGGTGTTGCAACCACTGAATATGCTGTGCAGTTAAACGGGCTAAATCGTTCTCTTTGCCACCGTTCAACAACCAAACGTCTTTGCACGTTTTGCCAACTGAATGTGGGTGTTCAGGAAACCAATAGGCACTCAACAATAACGGGTCATGATTGCCCAAAATTGCCACTACCTGACCGCCAGTAGCTACTGCTTCCGATTGCAACTGCATGATGAGGTCAATCACGCCAATGCCATCGGGTCCCCTATCCACAAAATCACCCAAAAAACACAGGGTTGCCGCCCCGCCTGACCAACGTAAACGCTCATTAAGCAAACCTGCCCCACGCAGCAAATGGATGAGTTTCAGCTTATGCCCATGAATATCCCCGATGAAGTACAACCCAGAAGAATTGACAGTCAAAAGACGTATACCCCGATAATAGGATTCGTGTTGCTAGTGTAGCGATGTCTTGCAGGCATTATAGCGGTTTTATGGTGACTTGGTGACACTGGAAGCGAATATTATAAACAATTCCTGTGCATATCAATCAAATTTTTACGAACAATACCAGCCAACAACATCTAGTACCCTACGCGCTGCTATTTTGGATGATGCCCGGCTTCACCAAAATAACCAATATAAACATGGAAAAAATGTTCGTTTTTTGATACAATTTATGTTGGTTGTCAGATTAGATACAAAGGATGGGACACTTTATGCCAGAAGCACAACTCACCCCCTTCAAAAATTATTATGGTGTGGAACTCGCGCGGGATATTGCCGCCCGCATTCAGAGCGTCAAACCAGATTTCCCGACTGAAGCCTATATTGCTTTTGCCGCCGAGCGTATCGAACCGCTGGAACTGAAAGCGCGGGTGGCGGTGCTTGCCGAAGGCTTACGCCGTTATTTGCCAGAACCCTATGCCGAAGCCCTAAAGATTATTTTGGCGATTTTAGGACCTGAACTGCCTGAAGATGGTGGCATGTTCAACGAAGGCTTTCATGTGCTGCCGCTGGCGACCTTTGTGGAACAGTATGGACTCGATGATTTTGATATTTCGCTGCCTGCCCTCTATGAAATCACCAAACGCTTTTCATCAGAATTTGCCGTGCGCCCCTATATCATGCGCTATCCCGAAAAAACGCTCGCTTGGCTGAAACAACATTTGAACGATCCTAACGCCCATGTGCGCCGCTGGATTAGCGAAGGCACACGCCCGCGTTTGCCATGGGGAATGCAGCTTACGATGTTCGTTAAAGACCCGTCACCCACGCTGGCGCTGCTAGAACATCTCAAAGATGACCCATCGTTGTATGTTCGTAAATCGGTTGCCAATCATCTGAACGACATTACCAAAGATAACCCAGAGCGTGTCTTACAAACCTTAGAACGTTGGTCGCATGATGCGCCGGAAAATCGGCGGTGGGTGATTAACCATGCCTTGCGGACACTGGTCAAAAAAGGCGATGCACACGCCTTGAGCATCTTAGGTTTCGCGCCCTCAACCACCATTACAGTCACACAATTGAGTGTGCGTCCTGCCCGCATCAAACTGGGGGAGAGCGTCAAAATATTGCTGCAAGTGACCAATAGTGCCGACCAAGAGCAGAAA
Source organism: Anaerolineae bacterium (assembly GCA_022842885.1). Lineage (GTDB taxonomy): Bacteria > Chloroflexota > Anaerolineae > Aggregatilineales > Phototrophicaceae > JALHOR01. The sequence continues at coordinate 20,643 of JALHOR010000075.1, read as the reverse complement.
TTGGTGGTGGATTATCGCGTGCATTATGTGAAGGCAAACGGCAAAGCCAGTCCCAAGGTCTTCAAATGGATGACGCGCACCATTGCCGCCGGGGATACCGTGACGTTGGAAAAATCTCATGCGATGAAACCCGTTACCACGCGCACGCATTACGCCGGGCGACATGTGGTAGATATTCAGATTAACGGGCAGGTGTTGGCGGAAGTTGTGTTTGAATTGGTGATGTAGGTGTGTTGTGCTATTGTCGTCGGTTGAGAACTCGATGGCTAATTTATATTTGGAAACGAATAATGCAAGTTGGAAGTTAAATTTATCAACTGTAGGGGATCATCTATGTGTTCTCCTACAAGGTGATTAAATAGAAATTATCTTACATATTATCTATTTAATTTATTAATTTTTGTAATTGGTTATGAAAAACATAGTTAAATACTATATAATTGCTTCAAAATAAATCTTAAAACACTAGATTCTAATTTTAATCGTGAGTATAATCCAGATTAGTTCAGAAAGGATTACAAAATGTCATTTGAGTTGTTAAGTGATGAAGAACGAAAAAATATCCGCGCAAATCTTCCAGATGTGAATCTCGTATGTAATCGTATTTTGCAATGGAAGAAAGTTGATTGGATTGTTGTACCTGACTCATCCCTAACAAAAAAATTAAGGTTATCAAATGTAAAATTTCGTGATGCTGCTCATTGTGCCTTGAATGCATATTATTCTCTGAGAGAAGCAATAGCCACTCGACAATATTATTTTTCATTGAGCAAAGAAATTCACGATGAGTACCATTTTCTATCCGATACTAGAAGTCGTTTTTATGCTGATTACGTTCCTCTTCTACTGGTTGCAGCTTCTGAACATATCTTAACTGGACTATTAAAGCTATTTCCACTTCAGCTAGGAGAAGGTAAATATAGATTAAAAAGAATTCTTAACGCATTTAAAAAATATGAATCGAAAAATAATATTACGGATGTTCTTCAAAATTTTGATTCCTCGCAAGTGCGGAAAAAAATTCTTGAGTACCGAGACGATTGGGTACACAACAAACCACCTATGGTAGAAAGTTTTCTATATAATCCACCGCTAGATGACTACAGTATTAATTTAGGTGATACGACGTTTTTTGGATTTGATGTTACTCCACCTGAGGATTACAAATGGGATGAATTGATTGAATTACTCAAAGAGGGATTACACGAAATAGCTATTCTCATTCAAAAATCCGCTGATGAGTGGGAAAGAATTTATAATCAATGTTCTCCAATTATTAACTCGAATAATAAAACATAAAAAAGACCTATGTCACTAGGTGGTGTTTGACTATACCACTATAACTTAAGAGGTCTTTTTTCTATTCCTGCAAAAAAGGCAGGGACAATGCCCCGCCTTTGTTCGCTTATTGTCCTGTTCCTTGTCCGGCGCACAATACTTCTTCGCATGGCACACTGTCATTATCCGCGTCTAGCGAGAAGTTGCCCGCCGCTAAACATGCCCGCGCTTCATCACAAGTAAAAAGTTGGTTGCAATTAAAGGCAGTTGAAGGACACACTGATGGCACAGCCCCGGTGGCTGTACCGCCTTGTGTTCCCGGTTGGGGCGTCGTCTGGACGACTGACCCGGCATCGGTGCCAATAATCACTGACCCAGTGGCTTCGTCATATTGCAAAACGGGCGTCAACACCGATACAGAAACATCGGAAATCAACACCGCAAAATCCCCCTGTGGTGGTTCTGGGCGGTCTTGCGCGGCAATATCTGCCAGAATAACCACATAGCGCGTGGTACGCGGCAAAGTAATTGGTCCCAAAGCCACACGCTGCCCCTGTGCCGCCCGCGCCACACCCAAGAAACTCGCTGGCGCATCCAACGGGCTGACCGACATGAACAGCGAAATATTGGCATCGGGCAGGGGCAAAGCCTGTACTGCTATTGCTTGATTGGCAACACCATCAAAACAATAGCCTGTGGCGTAATTGCGGCGATTAAATTCATCCAGATAAATGGTGCTAATGTTAATCAACGGCAGTAGTTCTGACCGCCCGTTGTAAATCAACAAGCATTGTCCTTCACCACTATCTGGCGGCAGCAACCCATTTAACCGATTTCGCAAACTATCAAACTGGGTTTGTGCCAGATTCACCGTCTCCAACGCGCCAATCACCGTTGCTTGCCCCACCGGGTTTGCCGTTCCGGGCTGATTACAGACTTCAATGAACAAATCAATGGCTTTACGCACATTGAACATGGCAACATTAAAATCGTTTAGCAAGGGATTCAGGACATCATAAAAGGCTGCCATCAACGGGACTGGAATACTCATATCGCTTGGGCGAGCAGGATAGGGGTTGCACTGCGCCCGTCCTGTTAGGGCGGCATCTGCCCATGCAGCACGGATGGTATCCAGCGATGGTTGTGCCAGATTAATCCGGTCACGCATGAGGCGCAACACGCCAAAATAATCTTCATCGGTGATGCCCAACACCGGCGGTTTATCGGCAATGATGCCATCAATCGGCAACTGCGTAAAATCGCCACTGAGGATCGCCACAAAGGTCGAATTGACCCAACCTAAAGTGCCTTCAAACGATACTTGATACCACAAACCGCTGGCAGTGCGCCCGGTTAGTGTCATCAATTGGTTAAAATTGATATTGGCAAGCGTCGGATATGCCGTGCTGGGACCTGAACGAATCCGCACGCCATCCGTCGCTTTGGCGGCGACATTGCCCGTTTTGGTGGTACTGCCAGAACGCGGCGCTTCAAACCCGCCATAGGGGATAGAGCGCGGGTCAGCGATGGGCAAGCTGTTAATATCGCCTTGCAAAACAATCAGCGGTGCGATATTCACCCAGCCTTCTGCCCCACCATAATCCACGCGCAACCATTGGTTATCGCCGCTGCGTGCCGTGACGATATTAAATTCAAATCCGGCGCTGACCGTATCCATCACCGTCGCACCTAAGGCAGGACTCAAGCGAATGTTGGCGAATTCATTCACCACCACCACCCGCACTCCCTGCGCCCAAACGGTGCTGGTCAGCATGAGCAAAAAAATAAGTCCTAATCCAACGTTAAAACGGCACCGCCGCATAAAAATTCTCCTCAGTGCCAGTGATTTATCTGTGTTTATGATACCGCATTTGGGGCAGATTGGGGGATGGTTTTGCCAAAATACGACCAATGTACCCCAAGTATTCTAACACATGCCCGATTGCCGACGCTGGTGCTATCCAAAATTTCCCGTTTTCGTTAAAATCGGCTGTAGCACTTGCCCCTACTAGGAGAATTTATGCCAACCTTTGCGAACCGCGTTGCCGGACTTGGCACGACGATTTTTTCTGAAATTAATGACCTTGCCGCCCATCATCAGGCGATTAATTTGGGGCAAGGCAGACCGGATTTTGATGGTCCCAAAGAAATGATTGAGGTGGCGGCAGAGGCAATGCTCTCTGGCAAAGCGAATCAGTATGCGCCCGGCATGGGTATTTTGCCGCTGCGTCGTAACATTGCCCAACATGTGCAAGCATTTTATAACCTAGACATTGACCCTGAAACTGGTGTGTGCGTGACCAGTGGTGCCGCCGAAGGTGTTTATTCTGCCATTATGAGCGTGGTGAATCCGGGCGATGAAGTCATTTTGATTGAACCCTATTTTGATACGTATTTGCCCATCATCGAATGGGCAGGCGGCATACCCGTTTATGTCCCCATGCGCCCACCGCAATGGACATTTGAACCGGATGAACTGCGGGCGGCATTTAATGCCAAAACGCGGGCGATTATTCTCAATACGCCGCATAATCCCACTGGGCGCGTTTATACCCATGAGGAATTGACGCTCATTGCCGAATTGTGCCAAGAGTATGATGCCATCGTGATTTCGGACGAAGTGTATGAACATTTAACGTATGCTGACGCACGCCATATCCCCATCGCGGCACTGCCCGGCATGTTTGACCGCACCATCACGGTTAGCAGTGCTGCCAAGACCTTTAGCGTGACCGGCTGGAAAGTCGGTTGGACGTATGGACACCCAGAACTCATTACCGGCGTATGGCGCATTCATCAAAATGTCACCTTTGCGTTGAATCATCCGGGGCAATTTGGGGTAGCACACGCGCTGACGATGAACGGTAGTTATTATGAAGATTTGCAAGCTATGTATACCGCCAAACGCGATTTTCTGCTGGCGGGCTTGCGTAATGCTGGTTTAAAAGCCATCGCGCCCGCAGGGGCATTTTATATCATGGCGGATTTCAGCGATGTGTTTGATGGTGATGATGTAGCGTTTACCAAGCATCTGATTAGCGAAATTGGCGTGGCATGCATCCCGCCGTCGGCATTTTTTAGCGAGCCGAACAAAGGGATTACACGCCAGTATGTGCGCTTCACCTATTGCAAGACCGATGATATTTTGCAGCAGGCAGCCGAAAAAATGCTCAAGCTACGCGGTTGATTGCGACAGGGGTTTGTGTTTTGCTTCTGGCAAGACGCGCCCTTTTCTCGTAAGATAGTGGATGGTTTTGCAATAAACCATCCACTAAATCGCCAAAAACGCTCCATTTGCCAGCCAATCTCTCTCCGCGTTCTTTGCGCTCGTGTGGTTCACCTATTCATACTCTATCTAAAAGCGACAACCAAAACCTATGTGGCAGCCGAACCGACTTGAAAGTGAACGCCTCGAAAAGGCACAAAAATTAGAAGACCGCAACATAGAACTCTATCCGCGCCGCGTCGAGCGCACCCATCCCTGTGCTGCCGCCATCACCGCTTATGAAACTGCTGAACAGGCACGCCCAGAGGCACCCACCGAAATTGCTGTGACAGTCACGGGGCGGGTTCGCCGTGTCAATATCAAAGGCAAAGTCGCTTTCATGCATATTGAGGATGAAAGCGGACGAGTGCAATTATTTTTCCGGGTAAATGAAATGGATGAGTCTAATTATGACCTCATTAAAAACAAACTTATCGAAGTGGATGATTTTGTGCAAGCAACCGGTGTCATGATGCGAACCACTGCCGGGGAAGTGAGTGTGCGCGTCACCGAAGTGGTGCTGCTGGCAAAATCGCTCAGTCCGCTGCCCGTCATCAAACAGCAGGTGCAGGACGATGGCACGGTGAAAGAATATGGCGAATTTACCGATAAAGAGAGCCGCTATCGCCAACGCTACGCCGATTTAGCCGTGAATGAGGAGGTGCGTGAAGTCTTCCGTAAACGGGCTAAAACGCTGCGTGCTATGCGCCATTTTTTGGATAACGAAGGCATGTTAGAAGTCGAAACGCCCGTTTTGCAGGCGATTTATGGCGGTGCGGCGGCGCGTCCATTCACGACGTATCACAATCAGCTAGAACAGGATTTGTTTTTACGCATCAGTTTTGAGTTGTATCTCAAGCGGTTGTTGGTGGGCGGGTTTGATGCTGTGTATGAAATCGGGCGCGACTTCCGTAACGAAGGCGTGAGTTTTAAGCACAATCCTGAATTTACCATGATGGAATTTTATAAAGCCTATATTGATTATAACGGCGTCATGGACATTGTAGAGCGCATGGTGGCATATATCGCGCAGCAGGTCACTGGCAGCACCCGAATTCAATTTAAAGGGCAAGAGATTGATTTGGCTCCGCCGTGGAAACGGCAGACGATTCGGGCGGCGGTGAAGGAAAAACTCGGCATTGATTATATGCAGTATCCTGATGCCGAATCACTGGCGGTCATGTTGGAAGAACGCTTTGGGCAAAAGGTCAAACCCGGCACGCCGTGGGGCAAAATGGTCGTAGACGAATTATTTGGCACGCATGTCGAGCCGCACATTATCCAGCCCGTGTTTATCAAAGATTATCCGCGCGATGTATCGCCCTTTGCTAAACGCGCCGAAAGCGATGACCGCCATGTGGAACGGTTTGAAATTTTTGTAGGCGGCATGGAAATGGGCAATGCCTTCACGGAACTTAATGATGCCCGTGACCAAGAACAGCGTTTTCTGGATATGGCGGCGTTGTATCGGCAAGGCGATGATGATGAAACGCCGCTAGACGAAGATTATTTGCGGGCAATGCGTTATGGAATGCCGCCCAACGGTGGTTTTGGCATGGGTGTTGACCGTTTGGTGATGCTACTCACCGACCAGCACAGTATTCGTGATGTGTTGTTATACCCACATTTGCGCGTGGAACACCGCGACGAACAAAACAGTGACGATGTGGGATAAAACCGCGTGTCGCTGCCAACCCTAAAATCGCTCGTTCCTAAACTTGCCCAGCATCGGGTGTTGGTGGCGGGCGATGTGATTCTGGATGAGTATGTGCTTGGCACGCCGGGGCGCTTAAGCCGCGAAGCGCCGATTCCGGTATTGGAATTTAAAGAACGACGCTATATTCCCGGTGGCGCAGCGAATCCGGCATCCAATATTGTAGCATTTGGCAGTGAGGCGATCCAAGCCGGCATTGTCGGCAATGATACGATAGCCGCGCAATTGCGCCAATCGCTACAAGAACGCGGCATTAAAACAACGGCACTGGTCACTTGCGATGATAGACCGACAACCCTCAAAACGCGCTTGTTGGCACAAATGGGGCTGCGTTTCCCGCAGCAGGTCGCCCGGATAGATACCCTGTCACGCACGCCTATCACGCCGGAAACAGAACAAGCAGTATTGGCACAGATTCGCGCTGAAATGCCCCATGTGCAAGCCATCTTATTTTCGGATTATCAAAGTGGGATGCTGACGCCCTCCTTGGTGGCAACTATCCGCGCACAAGCTGGCGATAAATGGCTTGTGGCAGATGCTCAGGGCGCTTTAGAAAAATATCAGCAGTGCCATGTCGTCAAATGTAATGCTGAAGATGCCCGCGATTATTTGCGGCGCGATTTACATACAGATGATGATTTTGCCGCTGCTGCCCAAGCCTTATGCCAGCAATTGCAGCTTACTGGCGCGATGGTCATTACTCGTGGGGCGGCGGGTGCGACCATTGCCGAAGCCAATGGTATTATCCAGCATTGTCCCGCGCCAAAAATCAGCGATGTGTTTGATACAGTGGGCGCGGGGGATACTGCTATTGCCGTCGTGACGCTGGCACTCTTAGGTGGTGCAACATATGCTGATGCCGTGCGGTTGGCAAATGTAGCGAGTGGGATTGTAGTACAGCATGTCGGCAATTATACGCCAACGCCCGATGAGCTATTCGCCGCATTAGCCTAATTTGAGGTGGATAGCAGCGTGAATCTTGCCGGAGGCTGGTTTGCCCCCCGGCAAGCGCGTTAATGCTATGACCGTCTTATTTTTTGTTATTGTTAGCGCGTAAACCGCGTGCCATCGCAATCACACCCACCAAACCAAATGCCATCAGGAACAAAATTCCGGGTCCACCACTGCTGCCCACCACATCATCAAAAATCCCCGAATCGGGCAATGCCGTAACGCGAGGTGTAGATGTCACCGCCCCACCTGCTCCTGCCGTTGGCACAAATGCCTCAAGCGTGGGAGTATTCAACACATTGGCTAGTGCTGTGGCGGTTTGGAAGACTGACTCTATGGCAATACCGCCGCCCGATGGGGTAGTGGGGACTGCGCCACCCGGCGTAGTGGCAGTTAATGCCTGTGCCACATTCGTGCCTTCTTGCGCTTCAGCAGTTGCCGTTTGCGCGGCAGACGTTGCAGCAAGCTGCGTGCCTTGTGCCTGCGCGGTTTGTGCCATCACCGTCGAAGTCAAATCCCGCCCGGCAGATTCGGCAGTTTGCGTCAACCCCGCGTTGAAGGCTTGGGCAGTCTGCGTGACCCCCAGTTCGGCGGCTTCGGCAGTTTGCGTTCCACCGAGGGCATTTGCCGTTGCCGTCTCATTGGCTTGGTCAAGCGCCGCAGTTTGTGATGCCGCAATTTGGACAATGCGCGTGGCATTAATATTGGTGATGGCAGTAGCGGTTTGTTCAAACGCGCCCAAAGGCGGCTGAATAGCACCCGTCAAAACCCCGACCAAAATCCCAAAACCTAAAAGCAGAAAAATGATGAAAATCGCTGCGATGATGATAAAAATTCGGCTGGGTCCTTGGCGTTCTTGCCCTGTCCCCCCAAATTCATCATCCCCAATGCCACCAATATCATCATCAGCGATACCAAAATCAATATCACTATCCGGGTCTATCGGGTCGTCATCGTCTGCAAACGAAAAATCATCATTCCGTTGATCGTTAAATAAGTCATCATCATCATCATCGTTATCAAAACGAAAATCGTTTAAATCATTGCCTTTATTGGACATCCTTGCTTCCCTCCGGGTGGATGAATAATCCGGTTCTAAGGATAGTGTTCATGATAACGCGAAAGTGCGTTATGTGCCACTCAATTCTAAATTTGCTAACGGGATTTCAACAGTTCCAGAGACCAAATCAACTCGCGCTACCGGCACAGCCAAGCCATTTTCTAACGCTAGGGGTCTTTCTGGTAGGTCGCTAATCTTACCAATTTGCCCGGTATACGGCGCACGGGTAATCCGTACCCGCATTCCACGCCGCAGTGTCTGCCGAAAATCCGGCGGTGTCAAGGTGTCTTCTGTACGCCGATGAATGACCAGTTCTGGGCGGCGGGCTTCCCAACGGCGCGGCAAATAGGCATCCAGCACCGCCTGATAACTATCAAAATCTTTGAGCGCCGTCACCGCCATTTCGTTCATCGGGATAGTGCCAAAGCCTTCGGTGAGCAAAACGGCTTTTTCTAATTGCGCTACCCGGTTGATTAATTGAATGGGCATGGAAGGCGCGACTAACCCCGCAAAATTACGCGCTTCTGCCACTCGTAAACTTTGCGGCGTCAGGGGATGTGTGGTCACGACAATTTCGTTTTTATAGGTCGTATCCAGCGCCTCCAACGGAATGGTATCAATGCCCGTTGGTGGTTCCATCCGCAGCGTGGCAATAACGGTTTTGCCGCTGCCCCAAACACCCTGCACTAACGCTCCAGTGGTTTCTACGGCGACCCCACGTCCGGGATAAACGCGGCTGACAGTGCCACGTACCCCGGCTTCTAGGTCAATGAACTGCGGGGTGGCTTGCATGATAATCCGTCCGCCACCCACATAGACAATCATGCCATTGACCGGGGCTAATAAGCGGCGTCCCCGGCGCGGGTCTTTACCCGCAATCGGCTGTTGGGCTTGCACGGGTTGGCGTTCTTTGACCAATAATAATTTTTTCAAATCATCATCTTTAAGAGCGCCAAACAGCGAGCGTGTTTCCAGAATCAGGTGTTGGTCAGGGATGAAACCGCGAGCAACCACTTCCCGAATATCTACTGTCTGCCCCTCTGCTACCAACACCCTACCCACCGCTTCTTCCGGCAGCAAAATTTCACGCTGAATCGCGGTCATCTTGGCAATAATTTGTTGCTCAGGAACGTACATTACAATAACTCCCGGAGTGACCCAAGTTCATCATCCAATTCCTGCTGTTTGCGGCGCTTCATTTGGGAAGGGCGTTCCTCTGGTTTCGCGTCATGATCAATCAACGCCATAAATTCATCTTCTGAATCGTCTGCCGTTTCATCAGCAACCGGGGCAGATGCCGCTGGTGCCGGTTTTTGCCGCCGCCCGAAGAAGCCGCCCCGTTGCCGTGCTGGTTTAGCTGAAGGCGCAACCGCTAATTCTTCATCCAATAACGACGCCAGCGAGAGTTCTTCATCCAATTCGGGGTCAATCTCCGGCATTACAAGCCAATCTTCGGGGATGGTTTGCAAGCGTGTCTCTGGGTCGGAACTGGCTTCGGATACCCAGAAAGGTAGATTCTTAGCACGCTCTGCCACACTTGCCCCGGCAGATAAGGGACGCCCACGCGCATCAATTAACAAGCCTGCCGCGCCGCCATAAAATTTACGCTTGATGCGCCGCGCACCGCCGATATGTAACCCACGCGGCAGCCGTATCTCCAATTCCATCGAGACATTGGCGGGCAAAGCCAGCAGCACCACATGCCCCCCACGAATATCTTGTGTTACGGTTTCGCCTTCTTCCGTTTTGACTTTGAGGCGCAGGACGTTTTGTTCTGGCTCAATATTGCCAGACACCGTTAAGATTGTGCCAAGATGTTCTAGGCTATCACCGCCCAAAAGCTGGACGACTGCCTCTGGGCTGACTTGTGCCATCGCGCCGATAGCAGGAATCAGCCCGTGCGGGTCGGCTTTAACTTCGGTGATACCCGTTGGTTGGAGCGCATCGGCAATGAGCAGCAAATTATAGTCAGGATAGCCCGTGCCAGTGAGAGACGCACCCCCGGCGATAATCAAATCAATCGGGGGTAACGCCCCGGTGGTGGGGACGTTTTCCCAAGCGACCCGCGCTTGCGACAATAAAAATTGGATGCCAGCGCGGATAAAGGCATGTTCCAGATACAAATCACGCAAGTTCAGCGGCACTGTCGCCGGACGCAGCGATTTATTAAGGGCGTAACTCATCAGTTCGCCCGGCTGCGGGAAAAACGGCAACCAACTTTCGATGAGGGGTGCGCCCACCTGCTCTAACAACGACACGGCGCTATGCCCAACCCCCAACGTTGTGCCGATGGTGCTATAAAAATCATCATCAAACACCCCAGCTAATACAGTAGTGGAACTGCCCATATCCACAGCCACTACATTTTTGCCGCTGAGTTTGGCAAAATATTGGGCAATCAACCCATAACTTTGGGCAGTGGGCAAAACGCCCGTACTGCTCATGCGCCCGACGAGGCTAAAGCCTTCGCCATGTTTTTCTTTATGGATGTCATACGCATGACCCAACTCGATGCGGGCAGCTTCTAACAATTCACTGTCTAATTCAGGGCGCACATTTTCTGCGACAAAAATGCCCGTTAATTCGCCAAAAAATGTTTTTACGGTATCTACCAAGTGGCTGTTGCCAGCATAAATAATGTTAGGGCGCAAAGATGGGTCTAAGACTTGCAGCGCCAACCGCACCGGTTTTAACAAGTCGAGCAACGTATTTTTTGCGCCACCTTCAATGCCGCCCGCAATAAAAATCAAATCCGGGCGATTCAGCAAAACGGCATTCAGCCGCCCCACCTCATCCCGACCATCTTTCAGGTGCAGTTGTGCCACAGGTTCGGCATAAGCGCCGGTCATGGCTCGCAAAGCACTTTCGATACTTATATCCGGCAGAAGACCAACCACTACCACCCGCATCACTCGCCCGGCACTGGCAGTCGCCAAAAAATAATCCACACCGGCACGGTCAGCATTTTCTGGGGTGATGATAAGATTTTGGTCATTGTAAAAAGTGCGCCCGGTGGCATTGGCAATATCTTGTAAAATCTGCTCCAAGCCCACACTAATATCATCAATCGGGTAGCCAACTGTTGTGCGGCTGGCACCGCGTGCCACCAAACGATATTCCCCATCCACCACATCCACCAGCGTCACCCGCGTGGTGACACTACCAAAATCTGCCGCTAGGATAGAACCGCCGCTGCGGGTCGTGGTCATGGCAGCCCTCCCATCAAGAAACTCAGTCGCTCAGTCAAAATTGTTAGGCTGGTTAAAATGGCGGCGCCGTACACTGCGCCCAACGTAACGGCAATAAACACTTGCCCGATGCCACTCATCACGGCGGTGAAACGCCCCCGCACAATGCTGCCATCAAGCTGTTGCCGCGCCAAATATTGGAAAGACAACAATGATGTGATAACGCCAATAATCACAATTGCCCCATTCAGCGGGTTATCAGCGACGCGCGTACCCGTAGACAAAACAAAAGGCAGCAATGTCCCGGCAGTCACACCGACGACTGCAACCGCCGCCCCGACGGCGATTAAAAATGCCAGCGCCACACGCCGCACGGGAAATCGCTTGGGACTCGGAATCAAGATGAGCGCCGCTGCTACCAGCAATAAGACGACATCGAGGCTTTCTTGCCCGGTCACGTTGCCATCTTGCACCGCCAATATCAACGGAAAAATCACACTTTCAAACGTGACGATGGTGGTAAAGGCGGCTGCCAGCGCCACAAATAAATACACTGCCAGCCGAAACAACGGATTATCGCCAAGCAGATAACTAAAAATGAGCAGCGTCAGGACAAATGCCGCCGAAGTCATCAACACATCAACACTCATAAGGCGCTCTATCTCCGCAGTAAGCCGCGCACAATGTAATAAATATTGCCAAGCGTAATCAGAATCACGGCTGCCAAAATCCCCAAGGTCATCGCTTGCCAGCGATTTTCACGATTTTCGATTTGTGGCACAGTCACATCAACAAAAAAGGGTGTTGCGGCAGCAGGTAGCACATCTGGCGTACTTTCCGGCGCAGGTGTGGCTTGCTGCTCAAGCCGGGCGGGGTGCGGACGCTGTAAGCGCCACAAGCCCATATAGTGACGGCGTGCCTGTGTTTGCCCGGTTGTCTGCGCCGTATTGGGTTCAATTTGGCGCGACCCACTTTCTGGCGCAGGTGTGGGAAATTGGCTTTCTGGAATCGTCTCAATCGTAATCAAGAACGCGGCAATCCACGCTTCTCTGCCATCCGGTAGTTGGATTTGCACCCAATCGCGCTGGTCGTTATAGCCCAACACGCGCACCTGCGTTCCCTGCTGCAATTGAGCAGCCACACCAAAACTTATGCCGGGTCCCGTGCGGGCATTAATCGTTGCTGTGCCACCCACTGTTCCCACTTCAATCAAAGGCTCAATGGTGGGGGTAGGCGAAGGCGTATTCGTCGGCGGCGTTGTGGGCGAAGGTGTCACCGTTGGGCGCAAGGTGGCGGTTTGTGTCGCGGTAGGCGGCGGCACAGTTGCCGTATTGGTCGGCGGGAGAGTGGGCGATGGTGTTATCGTCGGTAGCGCCGTCGGAACAGCCGTTGTTGGCACTGTTGGCACAACTTCTTGGGTGGTTTCAATTTGTTCTGTTGCCACCACTTCAGCGGTTGCCAGCGGAATCACTTCAGTAGGCTGTTCAGTGGCGGTTTCAGTCGGGACAGCGGGGGGTGCTTCGCCACGTAGCAGCGCATTATAGGTATATGCATCCTGATACCCAACGAGCAGCGGTATATCTGCCCGCTGATTGGTATAGGGCGCAATGAGGGGCATAGCGGCAAATCCAGACGCCACCACAAACGGCGTCTGAACAGACGGTGCGACTTGCTCCATCCAATTGCGAAGATTATCTACATTCTCGGTAATCATCACAATGAGCGCAAAATCATCCAAATCATCAATCAGCAGTCCGGTGGTTGCGCCCCGAATATCTTGGTCAAAAATTGCCTGCGGATTGGTCGCCAGATTGCGTAACCCCAGCGTCGTCCCCGGCAAATAGCCAATAACATAATACGCCCGATTCCGGGCTGCTTCGCCAGCAATGTCGGTTAAGAGGCTTTCCGCATGGAGCAAGCCTACTGGCTGCGTGCCAACCAAAATCGGGCGAGCGCCGCGCTGTAAAATATGTGTCAGCAGCATTTGGGTCAAATCGTCCAGTTCGGCTGCCCCGGTGGAAGTATATTCAATTGCCACCAAGACCTGCGCTTCTGGGGCAAGTGCCTGAATGCGATTAAACGCCATTTCTTCATCGCTGCCTGCTGGAAAGGCGAGGGGTGGCAGCGTGCCGAGATTGATGGGTACAAAAAATGGCACTAACACGGCAATGAGCAAAATCAAGGTAATACCCACGCGGGCAATCGGCAGCGATTGGCGTTTTGCGCGGCGGTTAGAGACATTCACCGTGTCGCCTGCTGCCGATGTTTGGGCAGATAAGCCGACTAAACCCAACAACATTTGGGCGTTTTTGGTTTGTTCCGGCGTCATCTTAAAGCCCGTATCCAAACCCATTTCGGTCATGGGTAAGGTAGTCGGGATGAGCGCCTCTTTGACCCCCGGCAGCACGTTTGCCAACCGCTGCGTGCTGGCTTTATCTTCCGTTTGTTCGGTGGAGATGCTCAGACCACTTTCGCGCAGTGCTAATAAGCGGTCATCCAATTCTTCCAGCGGGCGATCTTTTTGCTGGCGAATAATGCCCGCTGCGGACAATGTGCCTTCCGTTGAAGTGGCGGCATCCCGCAGCCAATCGGGAATTTCAAATGTCTCTTCGTCAGTTTCAAACGTATCAACACTGCCTGCGGGCGAAAAATCGCTATCCGCAAACATGGCATCTAATTCATCGGGCGCAGCACGCATGGCGGGTTTGGCAAATTCATCATCGTCTTCGCCAAAGAGGGCGTCTAAATCTTGCGCCCCCATCGCCGCACCTGACCGCGTGACAGGCTGGTTATCCAAATCTGCCAATAACTGGTCAATATCAATCGCTGGTTCTAGTGCTTCGTCTTCTAGCTCAAAGTCGTCTTCGGCATAAGGCACGGCCGCCATCGCTGGCTCAGGCGTGTCAAAATCCACATCTTCTAACGAATCGAGCCAATCAGGGCTAATTTCGCCTTGTTCCTCTTGCTCGGCAAAAGCAAACGGGTCATCCTCATCACTTGCCACCGCAGCAAAATCAAAATCATCGGCAGGCTGTAGTTGTGCTTCGTCGTCGCCAAAATCGAAATCACCGTAAGTTGTTTCGCCAGCATCGTCACCAAATAAATCAGCAAATTCATCTTCGGCTGGCATAGTGGTATCGTCCGTGCCAAAGAGCGCATCTACATTATCATCCGCGCCGAAGAGGGCATCTACATCATCGGCAGTGCCGGACTGTGCCATTTCTTGCCCGAATAACGCATCCAAATCCAAATCATCATTGGTTTGGGATGTGGCATCCGGCGCAAAAACAGCCTCGTCTTCGCCAAACAAATCATCAAAGGCAAACTCATCGTCCGCGACAGCCTCTATGTCCTCAGCGCCCTGTTCCCAAGCATTACCCGTATCATCGGCATACTGCGTTTCGCCCCACGCGCTGGCACTAGCATCCGCATATTGGGTTTCATCAAATGTGGCGTACTCATCTTCAACAGCGGCATCTTCGGCGGCATCAACGTCATAGCCGGGTAAAGACGACAACCAATCGGGTTCACCATCAGCATTTAAATCTTCTTGGTCTTCCCAATCTTCAATTCCATCAGAAACAACATCATGAGCCGTCGCATCATTTGTATCCGCCGTTTCCGGCAAATCCAGCCCGGCTAACCAATCAGGGACTGCCTGTACGGGCGACGCTGCCACAGGTTCATCGTCGGGTTCATCGAGAACATCATCCAACCAAGAAGCATCATCTGTGCCAAATAAATCATCATCATCGGCGGTCAGTAAGGCATCATCATAAACATCGTCTTCGGCATAAGGTTGTTCTTCATCCCCTAAGAGATTATCAGCAGCAGCAGCGTCCGCGCCAAACAAAGCATCTAGGTCGAAATCATCAGCGGCGGGCGGTGGCGGTGTTTCCAATGGGGTGAGTGCTGCTTGCCAATCCTCACTCAGTTCTGGCTCATCGTCGCTGGCACGCCCACCCATTGCCCGCTGCCAATCGAGTGTTCCCGTAACCCCCGTGCGATCACCCACGCCCGGCGTGCCTTTTTCACCGGGGGTAGACCAATCAAACGTCAAATCATCGTCATCTACATTGGGCAGGTCATCATCTGCCCCTTTGCCACGCTGCCACGTTAAATTGCCTGTGACCCCAGTGCGATCCGACGTTGAACTATCACCGCTGATTTTGTCATCATCATTCAGCCAGTCGAAATTCAAATCATCGTCGTCGCCGGAGTTAGGTCCTTTATTCCAGTCGCTCATGTCATTCCTGTTCGCAGAAGTTAGCACAGGTCTGGTGAAATAAAATGCTTAGTATCGCTGCATCAATGCTGGTGGTCAGGTTGAGATATGCCCCGACCCGACAGAAAATTTCATTTTTTCGATAGCGTGTTATTGCCCATATGACCGATCTTGCCCAACTAATACACGCACGCCCGTGAGCAAGGTTGCCAAGGCAATGCCCAACAAAATGCCTTTGGCACCCGCCTCTACCGGGACAGCCATCACCCAGTTATATACGCGGGAGATAAGCCCCAAACCGGGGAAAGGCAGTGCCGCCAACAACACAAGCAGCAGCGTTAGCACAAATAATAACCGATACAGCGTGACTTCGCGGTGCATGATGCGAACCGCACCATACACCAGCGCAAAAAATAATAAGCCCGCAAATGCTGATTCGAGTGCGACTTGCACATCATCCAGCAGGCGCAGACCATTGGTACGACTGTTGATATACACGGCAATTGTGCCGAAATAGACCAGCACAAAAATAAAGCTGAACAATTTGCGCGATAAGCGTAATTCACGCTGCCGCAGTCGCCCAAAATGCACAAAAATAAGATTTGCCATGCCCGCCAGCATTGTCACTGCAATCATCAGTACAGATAAACGCAAGAATACCGCTGCTAAATCCGCAAACGGAATGCGCGTGAGAATCACTATCACATCGGCGAATAGCCCTTCGCCTGTGATGATGCTATCCCCCAACAACAGCCCCAGAACCGTAACTGCACCCACCAATACGGTAATGACCGAAATCAGAACAACGCCAAACCGAACCTGCATGGGGTTATGCCCCTCCTGTCGCGGTGAGGGTGAAAATCATCACCCCCAAAATTGCTAATGCCGTCAACCAGCGCAGTGTATCTAAGATGGCGGTGCGGCGCTTGAAGCGATCATTGTTGCCGATATAACTGCCGGCTTGGAAAATTTCATCACCAATTAAGGGATAATCAGCAAGGGCATAGGCAACCGCCTGTCCCTCCAAACGGTCACTGCCTGCCAATAACGGGCGGTCTTGCCGATGGGCAATATCCGCGACCAATGCTATTTCCGCACCAAAACTGCCTACCAATAAATGCGCCCCAATATTCTCGTCGCTTTGCAGCGCCATCATCCCCGCTGCTGCCGCCAATGAATTTTCGCCGCCGGGATACCAACGCACATTAACTTCGTTAAATTGGTCAGTCGCATTTTGGCTCTCGTAGGCACGGCGCATACTATCCACACCCAACGGAATAGCGACTGTCTCATTGGCAGTGACAATGGTAGGCGCATCGCCAATCGTGGTTTGTCGCGCTGTCTGATTAATAAATTCGGATGTTGCCAGCGCCAGCAGCGTTGTATCGGCACCCGCCGCAGCATTGCCATAGGCAATATGCAGGGGGCGGGCGGCTTCCACACTGAGTCCCGTTAAATCAGGAATCGCCTCATACGCTTCAATCGGGCGCAGGTTGACCGCCTGCCGTCGCCGCAAGATGCTAATCACGATATTCAAAAAAAATATCACCAGCAAAATCACGAAAACACTCAACTGCGTGATAGTATCCACAATTATGACTCCTGATCTAGCAAGGCGGCACGTAACTCAGCAACGCCTGCGGGGTCTTCCAGCGTGTGTGCCAAAAACGCCACGAAGTCCTGCTCCCCCAATAAACGGGCGGTGGGTTGCATCACCCATAACCCCTGCGCTGCCAACGGTGCGAATGGCTCTAGCACATCAAACAGCGTCGCCAACAGGCTGGCTGGCAACAGACGTTTAAGGCGCTGCACATGGGTATGGTGTAAATTGTCTATGTTCATACCTTTGAGTATAACACACGGGCGAAATGTGCAAAACAAAAACGTCAGCATGAGGGGAATTTCGTCCTATTGAGGTTGCCAAAAGTCGTCTTTCGGTATACTTTTTGTAATGCGTCAGGTAAGATTCTTGATTAGAAATAGACAGGATTTATTACAATGGGACAATTTGATCATATCTTAGAAGACGCCCGGCAGTTGGCAAAGACCGGCAAGCACAAAGAAGCGCATCAAAAAATTAACACTGTCCTCATCAAGAACCCTGACGAAAAACGGGCGCTGTGGTATATGGCAACCGTAACGACCTCCCCACGAGAAAAATATGAGGCGCTGCTGCGGCTGACGCAGATTTACCCGGATTTTCAGCCCGCTTGGGAGATGTATAATCAGGTTATGAAAGATTCTGCCCTCCGGTCAGAAATCAGCAATGAGGCGATGCCCAATTGGGCGAAGAAGATTCACGGGGTTGCCATCAAAGGGGAAAGTGCGCCTTGGTGGGGGTGGGCAATCGCCATTGTAGTCTATATTATCTTTACAGCCGTGCAGTTTGTGGTGCTGGAAATGTGGGTACAGCAAAATTTACCAGACTTTAAATTGATGAGTGCTTTACGTACTCAATTATTGATTGTCAGCGTGCCGGGCTTGTTGTTCGGATTTTTCCAAACATTGCGTGTGACTGCTGATAAAACCAAATCGGTCGCTATGCGTTTGTTATACTGTGTGGGTGTATTCATAGTATCGGGTATTATTGTGACAGCAACTTCGTGCGCGTTGCAATTGATGTTTGGGTTATCGGCGATTAACGCTGTCATGCCCGTGTAAGGAACACCATGCCAGAAAATGTTGGGAATATTCTGCGGCGGCACTTCCAGAGTGGGGATTATACCGCCGCTTTTGAGACGATTTACCAAAATGCCGAAGAGGGCGGCGTTATTCCTTGGGATACGCCCCAGCCCGCGCCGCATCTGGTGGAGTGGGCAGACCGTGAAAATCTTCAGGGGGATGGGCAGCCTGCGCTAGTGATTGGTTGTGGCACAGGTGCCGATGCTGAATTTTTGGCGCAGCGTGGGTTTGCAGTGACAGCGTTTGATATTGCGCCCACTGCCATCAAAATGTGCCAAGACCGTTTTCCGGCTTCAGCGGTCAATTATCAAACGGCAGATTTATTGGCAGCCCCATCCGAATGGCGCGAACAGTTTGCGTTTGTGCTGGAAAGCCGCACGCTGCAAGCTCTGCCGTGGCAGATGTGCCAACCCGCCATCGAAGCGATTGCCAGTTGTGTGCGTCCGGGCGGCACGCTGTTGGTGCTGTGTTTGGGGCGTGACCCGCAAGAGGATAAACGCGGCATTCCTTGGGCGCTCTCGCGGGAAGAATTGGCACATTTTTTTACTTGTGGTTTAACCGAAATCGAGTTTGAAGATTTGCGCCACGCCGTCCCGCGTACCCTACGATTCGCCTGCGCTCGATAATTGCCCCTGTTTTTTTGTCTCATGCTTTTGAAAATAGGCGTCTGTCGGTGATTTCCGCAGCGCCTTTTTACGTTGTGGGAATAACAATTAGCCGTTAGGATGTAACATGACACACCCATTTGCAGAACCCCCAGTCCAACCAGATGACACCAGCCCTTCCATTGCCATCCGTCCGGTGGCACTCACGCCGCGCCCGGCAAATAATGGGCGTATTTTTGGTTGGGCAAGTTTAATCGGCACGGCGGTTTTTATGTTTGGCACGCTGGCAGTCTTGGTTTTTCCATCCAATATGCCCACACCAACTCCCATCCCGCTTAACACAGATGCCGCTACACTGATTAGCATGGCAGCCACCGCCACCGAAAATTTACCTGCCACCGCGACCAATCTGCCCACTATCGCACCAGATACCGCCGCCTTGCCGACGACCGTTGTGAGGCAGGCGCTGAGTGCTGCCCAATTGCAAGGCATCTTGCAGACACCCGTCTTCCCGCGTGAAGAAATCAGCAATCGCATCAATTATGCGCCGTTCACCATTATCAATTCAGACCGCCCCCGCAGCGATTTTGTAGAATATACCGTCGTGCGTGGCGATGTCGTGGATGACATTGCACGGCGATTTAATATCAATCCTGATAGCATCGCGTGGTGCAATGACCGTCGTATTATTTTTGTGCTGCGCGTGGGCGATGTGCTGCGTATCCCGCCTGTAGATGGGGCGTGCCATACGGTGTTAGGCTCACGCCAAGAAACAATTACCGCCGTTGCTGAACAATACACCGTGAATCCCTTAGACATTATTGATTATCCGTTGAATAACCTGTTCGGGCGCAATGTAAACGATATTTTGCCCGGTGGCTTGTTCTTGTTTATTCCGGGCGGGCAAGGTGAACCCGTTACTTGGAATCCCGGTTATGAACCCGAACTCGACTCAAGTGGTAATGTGGTGGGTGTGCGTTTTGGTCCCGGCGAAGCCGGAAGTTGCGGCGTCGTGAGTCCGGGTAATTTCGTCGGATGGGGAAATCCTTTGCCCGCCGGACGTTGGATTCGCGGATTTTATGCCGGGCATACGGGCATTGATTTATCTGCACCACTTGGCACACCCGTCTATGCTGCCAGCACGGGTCCCGTGTTATATTCGGGCTTTAGCCAATGGGGCTATGGTGAAGTGGTCGTATTGGCACATGGTCCGTATGCTACACTCTACGCCCACTTGAGTCAGCGCAATGCCCAATGTGGCGATAATTTCAGCATCGGTATGGTCGTCGGCATGGTCGGCAGCACGGGCAATTCGTCGGGTCCGCATCTGCATTTTGAAATTCGGTCTAATAATGACCCCATTGACCCATCTGGCACACCCGGCATCGGTTGGTAATGGTTTGGGGCGCGGGAGACTGCGCCCTATTTTTTGGCTATCCTGAAAAAATGCTATAATCGCCCTAAACAAGGTTTATTCAGGCGAATGGCAGTATGACGGTTTTCGATAGGGACAGTTCATTTTCCATCACCCTGCCGATTACCATTCGTCAGATGCAAGCCGATGATTTGACGAAGTTAGAATGGTATGGGCAGTTCCGGCATTTTCGGCATGTCTTCCACCGCAATTACCACGAACAACAAACCAGTGGGCGACGCTGCTTATTGGTGGCAGTCA
>JALHOR010000074.1:22805-28594 GCA_022842885.1 Anaerolineae bacterium | reverse complement strand
AAATGCTGACACGCTGAAATGCTGACCTGCTAAAATGCTGATATGCTGACCTGCTAAAATGCTGATACGCTGAAATGCTGACCTGCTAAAATGCTGACAAGCTGAAATGCCAAATGATGACCAAAACCATTGCGGTGATTCAATCCAATTACATCCCTTGGAAAGGGTATTTCGACATTATCAACATGTCGGATGAATTTATGTTATTTGATGAGGCGCAATACACCCGCCGCGATTGGCGCAACCGCAACAAAATCAAGACGCCGCAGGGCGCCCAATGGCTGACAATTCCAGTCAAAGTGAAGGGCAAATTTCTTCAGTTGATTAACGAAACGGAAATCAGCGAACCCGATTGGACAACTGAACATCTTAAAACACTGCGCCATCATTATGCGCGGGCAGCGTGTTTTAAAGAGGTGTTCCCGTTTTTGGAAGATTTGTATCAGCAAGCGGCACAAGAGACATTGTTGAGCAAAGTCAATTATGTGTTTTTACGCGGCATCTGCGATTACTTGGGTATCACCACGCCGCTAACATGGTCTACCGATTATGTGTTGGTGGAAGGCAAAACGGATAGATTGTTGAATGTGTGCCATCAGGCTGGCGCAACCGAATATATTTCGGGACCATCGGCAAAAGATTATATGGACGAAGCCTTGTTCGAGCAGGGCAATGTCAAAATCACCTACATGGATTATTCCGGTTATCCCGACTATCCGCAGCTTTACCCGCCCTTTGACCATGCCGTAAGCATTGTGGACATGCTCTTAAATGTAGGCAAGGACACCCCGCAATATATGAAGTCGTTCCAGAAGTGATTGTTATTCTTCTGTTGAATTGTTTATATCTGAAGTTTCAGTATCAATTTCAGCAATTAGTAAGCGCAATTCGTCTATAGAAATATCTTCTTGTGCTGATTTTGTATAAATATCTACTAAGAAAATAAAATCAACTTGGCGTACATAATAAATAACCCGATAACCGCCGCTTTTTCCGCGTTGTGCATCCCTATTTTGTAATCTAACTTTGTAAACAGTGCGTCCGATCTGTTGTATTTGGTCGCCGGGTGTTTCACCTTGTTCAAGTTGAGTAATTAATGTTTTGATGTCATTCTCAATCTGACGATATTTTTTCCGTAATTATTTAAACGCTTTACGAAAATGAGGTGTAGGCACAACCTGAATCGGCTGATTATTCATCGTCATCTGTCCACAATGTTTCTAAAGGCACATATTCGCCACGAAATGCTTCACGTAATCCTTGTCGGATAGATGTTCTGATATCTAACGAAGTGTCATGCTCAATCCCTTGTTGTTCAGCATCGGCATCAATCAACGCACGAACATAGGCTTCCAATGTGGTATAACCGCGTTGTTGCGCGAGTTGGCTTGCTCGTTGATGTTCTTCTTCAGATAGCACGATAACTGATGGCACTTCATTCATGAAGATTATCTTTCCGCTATATTCTTGCGTCGGTCTCTATTATGATAGTTTCTGCGGCAAGCAACAATCTCTATTAGAGAAAATTTTAAGAAGTAGGAGATTTTTTCATGCAATTTAGCATCGCCTCGTATGCCTTCCACCGAGAATTGGCAGCCGGCAGACAAGATATTTTTAAATATATTCAAGACAGCCGTGATTTGGGTATGGCACAACTTGACCCTTGGAATGGGCATCTTTCGCTGGTGCAGGACGAAGATACCATCATCAAAGTGGGACAAAACCCCGATATGACGGCATTTTCATCGGTGACGAATGATTATCTGGATAAGGTGAAAGCTGCCGCTGACGATGCGGGCTTGCCGTTTGGTTGTATCGCCGGTGGATGGGGCGCATATTTATGATGATGACCCGGCAAAACGCGCCCAAAATCGGGCATCAGCGTATCGCTGGATAGAAGTGGCGCAGCGGTTAGGTGCAGCCCAAATACGGATTGACTGCGGCGGCACAGAAGACATGCCCGACGCGATGTTCGACATCATTGTGGATGGCTATCACGATTTGCTGAAACACACCGATGCTGTTGGCTTAGAACTGCTCATCGAAAATCATTGGGGTCCCTCACGCCACGCGCACAACCTTGTCAAATTGTTTGAGGCTGTGCCGCGTGTGGGCTTGCTGTTCGATACGAATAATTTTCCGCCTGATGTACGCGAAGCTGCTTGGGCAACCTGTGCCAAATATACCAAATCGGTGCATATCAAAACATTTGAATTTGATGAACACGGCAATGACCCGACGATGGATTTTCCCAAAGTGATACGCTTGCTTGCTGAAACAGGCTATCAAGGCGCGTGGGGCATCGAGAGCGTGCCACGAGATGGCGATGAATACGGCGCGATAGTGAAAACGAAGGCGCTGATAACGCGAGTTCTAAGTGCTGAGGATGAAGTGCTGAGTGCTGAGTAAAAATCTCTGGTTCTGATGTAAGTCAATGCAAAGAATTCAAAGACAAAATTAACCGCCAAAGCGCCAAAACCGCCAAAATTGAATATGAAATTTATCTTTGCGTCCTTCGCGTCTTTGCGGTTCATTCAAAATTTAGGGCTAAACGATGATTTTTGACTCCCTCATCATCCAAAATCGCGCCATCGGGTTAAATCAGCCGTGTTTTATCATCGCTGAAGCGGGGGTGAATCATAATGGCGATGTGGCGCTGGCGAAAAAATTGATAGACGCCGCCCAAACTGTCGGTGCCGATGCCGTTAAATTCCAGACGTGGATTACGGAAAAATTGGTGACACCCGCTGCGCCGATGGCAGACTATCAGCAACACAACTTACAGCGCGACGACTCCCAGTTTGCCATGCTCAAAGAACTCGAACTGAGCCAAGCCGTCTTCCGTGAGTTAAAAGAGTATGCTGACCAACGCGGCATTCTATTTTTTTCCACGCCGGACGAAGAAGACAGCGCCGATTTTTTGGAAACATTGGGCGTGCCACTGTTCAAAATCGGTTCAGGCGAAGTGACGAATGTGCCATTTTTGCGGCATGTGGCGGCAAAGCACAAGCCGATTATTCTGTCTACAGGCATGTCGTATTTGCAGGAAGTCGAACAGGCGGTTCGCGCTATTGAGAGCAGCGGCAATCAACACTTATTTTTGCTGCACTGTGTTTCCAATTATCCCGCGCAGCCAGAAGAATGCAATTTGCGGGCAATGGACACGCTGCGGCAGGCGTTCCAATATCCAGTGGGCTTCTCTGACCATACGATGGGCATCGAAGTTGCCATCGCTGCCGTTGCACAAGGCGCGTGCATCATCGAAAAACATCTCACATTGGATAAAACGCTGCCGGGTCCTGACCACGCCGCATCGTTGGATGTAAAAGAATTTCAACAGATGGTGCAAGCGATTCGTTTGGTTGAATCAGCATTGGGAAATGGGCGCAAAGCACCCACCGCCAGCGAATTAGAGACACGCAAAGTGGTTCAAAAATCCATTGTAGCGAAACGCGCTCTGAGTGCGGGCAGCATTTTAAATGCTGATGATGTGGCACTGCGCCGCGCTGGAAATGGACTTCCAGCGATGTACTTGGACATGCTGCTTGGCAAAACTCTCCGGCGGGATGTGGGTGCTGATGAGATTTTGACGATGGGGGATGTGGTATAAAAGCCAAGTGGTTCTTGATAAAGATGCCAGAAAAGAAAGGCAAACAGAGTGCCTAGTCTTACACTCCCCGGAACTTATAATATCCGTGATTTAGGTGGCTATACAACACCATCTGGTAAACAAACAAAACAGCGGTTCCTCATCCGGTCAGGCAATCTGGATAAAGTGCCGATTTCATCGCAACAACAACTCCTAACGTATGGCATCAGGACTGTCATTGATATTCGGGATGAATGGGAAGCGAAACATTACCCCAATGTTTTTGCCAATGATATGCATGTTCGCTATCTCAATGTGCCATTGATTGGCGATGCACTCTCCAATAATGCCGAATGGCAAAACGCAAGCGAGCATGTTTGGCTTCTTGAACTATATATTCAATATATTGAACGATGCAAACACCAGATTAATGCTATTTTCAGGGCATTTGCCGAAAGTGAAGCCGCCATCATTTTTCATTGCCATGCCGGAAAAGACCGAACTGGCATCATTACAGCTTTATTATTAAGTTGTATTGGCGTGGCAGATGCGGCGATTGCGACGGATTACAGCCTAAGCAGTCAACAAATAAGCCATTTAACTGAAGAATGGCGTGCCTATGCAGTGCAGCAGAGTCGGGATATGGCACAATTCGAGGATAAAGTAGCATCAAAACCGGAAACAATCCTCGAATTATTAAATTATATTCGCACGAATTATGGCAGCAGTGCGGATTATCTTCGGGATTGTGGTCTAGTAGATAATACGTTGAAACAATTGCAACACCATTTTATTGCATAAAAACAGGGTATAATGGTGGGTGAATGAGCAGAAACGCACACGAAAAGAGCGCCGCAAATGGTAAGGGCATTGGTAGATACATCATTCCTCTCTATACACGCAATATGAAACATTTCGCTCCGATACTTGGCTCACTAGCTCTTAAACCATACTAATACTCATAAATGGATGCTTTGTATTCTTTGTTCAAAAGTTCACCGTAAAAGGACTTCGCATGACTTGGGACTCCATCTGGGAAGATATTTTTGCCACACAAGATTGGGGCAAGTATCCGCCAGAAGAATTGATACGCTTTACGGCACGCAATTTTTATAAAGCGCCGGAGCGAGCCGCAGTAAAGTTTTTGGAATTGGGCTGCGGCACAGGCGCGAATATGTGGTTTCTGGCGCGGGAAGGTTTCAGCGCCTATGGCATTGATGGCTCTAAAAGTGGCATCGAAAAAGCCCAAAAACGCCTCACAAGCGAAGGACTCAGCGCCGATTTGCGCGTGGGGAATGTGGGTAATATTATCGAAATTTACGCCGGAACGCAGTTCGACGCGGTGCTGGATGTGGGGTGTTTGCAGTGTAATCCATTGGGCGCAGTCCAGAAGATTGTCAATCAAACGTATGACCTGCTGAAACCGGGCGGCATGTTCTTTGGCATTATGGCAGCGAATGACTCGTATGGTTATGGCATCGGTGATGAAATTGAGCCGGGAACGTTCACCAATATTCAGGATGGACCCTTAAAAGGGCGCGGCTTGAATCACTTTTTTACACTGGCTGAAATTCAAAGTGTGTGGTCAGCATTTGCGCCCTTAAGCATCGAATATTCGTTATTTTCGCTCAATGAACGCCAAGAATATTACAAATATTGGGTGGTGCGCGGAGCAAAACCAGCATGACCCAACCGCTTGCTTTGCTCTGTATGGAATTGCAGCACCGCGAACTGCTGCCTTTTTTGGTCTTGGCACATGAATTAGAACAGCGTGGATATGAGGTAGTAATTTCCACCTTGCCAGAGATGAATCGGGATATTCAGCGGCTGCGCCCGGCAGTTGTAGTGGATAATTGCAGCCGCCGTCGTGACCATTATTACCCGTATTTTTATAATACGCGCCAGATTGATTTTCGCATCATGAACATGGTCTGGGAACAAATTGTAGACCCATCTACGCGCCAATGGTTTCAGTTTGAGCCGGGCTTTGCTGACCATTTTATTGATATGCGCGTGGCATGGGGCAGCGGCTTCGCGGATTTTATGCGCGATGAGGGTGTGCCAGACGACCAAATAGCCATCACGGGCAGCCCAAAACAGGCACTTATTCCAATGATTCGCCAGCATGTCCATAAAGAGGAAATAGTCGAGCATTTGTTGGGCGCAGACTGGGTAAGGCGCGACATCATCACCTTTGCGA
>JALHOR010000074.1:0-22795 GCA_022842885.1 Anaerolineae bacterium | reverse complement strand
TTTGGGTCAACTGGTCTAAAACTTATCACGAATTATATTGTAAACTCGTCGTTGAACTTGCTCAAAAACACCCCGACAAAGGTTTTATCATTCGCCCGCATCCCGGCAAAGCCGTTGGGTATGCTGATGCTTATATCCAAGCAACGGGGCATTGCCCAAATGTGAAAGTGCTGCAAGGCGGTGATTTTACATGGGTGCTGCTGGCATCGGATATGGTAGTTGCCACGCGGTCTACCACGCTGGTAGATGCGTATATTGCCCAGATTCCGGCGGTGAATCTCAAAGCCGCATTTCATCCGTTTGATTGGCGGGTGGATACCCAAACGGCACTGGATTATTTTGGTAGGATGCTGACCGACTCACAATTGATGGATAGCTTGCCGCAATTGCTAACGCAGCCGCCACAGCAAGAAGCGCCAACATTGGCAAGCCGTTGGGTGAAACAGTGGATTAATATCGAACAGGGGACTAGCTTCAAAAAATTGGCAGATGCCATAGAGACGGTTCGGCAGCGCCCGCGTGTGCCGCTATTAAATCATCCGGTCTTTGAATGGCGTTGGCAGCGCATCCGAGCGAAGCAGAAAGTGGTGTCACAGCCCATTCAACCGGGAGTGCTGGAAAAATTGTTCATGGAACGGCTGAAGGGGAGTAAAATTGAGCATTAATATGGTTTGACGACAAGATTGGGTGGTAAAATCTTAAGATAATCTTTGATATTATCGGTAAATATCGGAATATTTAATCGAAAACATACAGATGCGTTAAAACAATCCAAAATACCCACACCTTTGCTAAAGTGATAAGCAAGCATTTGGCGCATTGCCCAATCTTGATCTTCTGCAATAAGGTGAATCATTGCAAAAGAATCGAGTAATTTGAGCGATTCTTTTTCTGCCTGTTTATTGGCATTGCCGACCATTACTTCCATCCAAGTAACTGGCGTAATGGCAAGATACGATTTTCTGTAATAAACCAAGCTAAAGCCCGTTGGTTTTTTCGGAGTAAATGAATGATAACAGTTGTATCCAAAACAGCAGCAATCATTTATCACCATCCCAATATGGTTTTAAACGATCTGCTTCCTTCTGTCGTTGCACTTTCACCCATTCTACGGGGTCTTCGATTTCTGGATCTACCAATTCAATCGGATCCATCTCCATTAACATCACAGCAATTTCTGCGCCTGTTTTTGGTGTTGTGCCGACACGAGTTTTGAATTGGTCTTCTGAACCGTTGCTATCAAACGTATCCATCAACTGTTTAATCAATTCTTTGCGCTCTGTAGTGGGAGGGCTTGTGCCTGTTGCATAATATCCGCGATAGTCATGGGTAATAAATTCCCTATCTTTTTGCCCTCATTATACTGTTTTTCTAGCTATTTTTGGCATTAGCCCAACGCCTGCGCCAAATCTTCGATTAAATCATCGCTGTGTTCTAAGCCGATGGATAAGCGCAATAGGCTTGGCGGGGTAGGGGAGTCCGCACCTTCGATAGAGGCGCGGTGTTCGATGAGGCTTTCGATGCCGCCCAGACTGGTAGCACGAGTGAACAAGTTGACTTTCGCTGCCACCGCCACGGCTGCTGCTTGCCCGCCTGCCACTTCTAACGAGACCATGCCGCCAAAGCCACGCATTTGCCGCGCTGCCACCTCATGATGTGGGTGCGAAGCCAGCCCCGGATAATGCACCTGCGTCACTTGGGGCTGCTGCTGCAAAAATTCAGCGATGCGCCCGGCAGATTCTGTTTGGGCGCGAACCCGGTAGGGCAGGGTGGGCAAACTGCGTTGTATCAGCCAGCAATCAAATGGGGCAGGAACAGCCCCCGATAATTTTTGGATGTCGCGCAAGCGGGGCAGCACATCGGTGTTGGCATCTTTCACGACGACGCAACCGCCTAAGACATCGCTGTGTCCGCTAAAATATTTGGTAGTGGAATGCATGACCATATCTGCACCAAGGTCTAACGGGCGCTGCCAGATGGGGGTTGCCCACGTATTATCAATCACACACAGCGCCCCATGAACATGAGCAATCTCAGTGACGCGGGCAATATCCGCAATTTTTAGGCGGGGGTTAGACGGCGTTTCTGCCCATAATAAGCGCGTATTGGGGCGAATCGCCGCTTCGACAGCGGCAGTATCCATCATATCCACAAAATCAGCTTGCAAGCCCCACCGCGCCAGCACCTGCTTCACCAGATGGCGCGTGCCATGATACAAATCATCTGCCAACAACACATGGTCGCCTGACGAAAGCGATTGCAAAATTGCCGCCGTTGCCGCTTGCCCAGATGAAAATGCCAATGCTGCTGCACCGCCTTCTAACGCCGCCAACGCTGTTTCCAGCGCGTGCCGATTGGGATTTTCGGAGCGCGTATAGACAAATTCGTGCGGAAAACTGCCATTGGCTGCGCGTTCAAAAGTTGTCGAAAGCGTAATCGAAGGCGTGACAGCGCCGGAACCCGCATCAATGCTGCGTCCGGCGTGGACTGCCAAGGTTTCTAATTTCATGAGTATTCCTAATAGCATCAATCTTGAATTAATTTTTGCTTCAGGGCGATAGCAATGGCTTCTGAGCGATTGGTCACGCCTAGTTTGGCGAAGATACTGCCGATGTGATACTTAATCGTCGAGCGACTCAGATATAATTTTTCGGCAATGTCTTGGTTATTTAAGCCTTCCACCATCAGCCGTAAAATCTCCAATTCGCGCTCACTCAGTTGATAGGTGGGCGTTGACGGGCGCGTGGCGGCATGAATGAGCGATTGCGTGGCTTCTGGCGATAAGACGCGCTGCCCATCTTTTGCCGCGCGAATCGCAAACGCCAACTGATCATCCGATACATTTTTTAGCAAATAGCTGGTTGCCCCGGCTTGGATCGCCGCCGTAACGCTGTTGGTATCGCCCGAACTGGTGAGCGTAATAATTTGAATGTGGGGAAATTTTTCGCGGATTTTGCGCGTGGCTTCAATCCCATTCGTGCCGGGCATGACAATATCCATGAGGACAACATCCGGTTTAACCGTGGCACACATTTCGATGCCTTCGTCACCGCTGGCAGCTTCGCCCACCAGTACAAATTCCTCAAAGCCGCGCAAAAACAGGCTTAAGCCACGCCGTACCATCTCGTGGTCATCTACAATTAAAACGCGAATCGGTTGCAGGTCACTCATCTTCAGTCTCAATCTAAAAAGGTTAAGAAACAAACTATAGGGACACTGCGCTAGGCGACCAGTGTGCCTGAATGGTGGTGCCATGTCCGGGGCTGGATATAATGTGTAGCTCAATTTCCAATTGGGCGGCACGTTCTGCCATGATTTTTGTGCCAAAATGCTGCGATACTAACAACGATGTATCGAACCCGCGTCCATCATCGGTGATTTCCATCGTGATGGTGTGGTCATGTTCTTTCAGCAGCATCGTTAAATGTTTAGCGCGAGCATGTTTGATAACATTGTTGAGCGCCTCCTGAGCAATGCGAAAAAAACCAATATGAACATCCGGCGGCAGCGGGTCATGCACATCGGCTTCAAAGGTGACATGCAACCGCGCCCGCCCTTTGACCGTTTCGGCAAGTTGGCGCAATAAATCGCCAAGACGGGCTTCTAGTAAGGCATTGGGGCGCAGTTCCAACAGCAGGGTTCGCATCTCTGCCAACGCACCTTGTGTTAAATGCTGCAATTCCACCAAATCATCGCCAATATCATTATTATGACGCTGCCAGCGTTTGATGATAGCGTTGGCAGTGACCGATGCCGCGAACAGCGTCTGCGTCACCGAATCGTGCAAATCACGGGCGAGCCGCTGGCGTTCCTCCAGCGCGGCAATGTCGCGGGCATATTGATACAAACGGGCATTTTTAAGCGCGACAGCCGCATGATTCACGAAGGTCAACAGATGATCAGCATGAATTGAGGTAAAATGGTGCGATGCAAAACTATCCAAGTTTAGAAAGCCAATGACCTCATCATCCACCACAATCGGCGCGGCTAAATAGGAGCAAGGCTCGTAGCCGGGCGAAATCTCTAACCAACCACTGTAGCCGGCAATATCGTTGATGATGCAGGAATGATGGGTTTTATACATCAAATCCAGATGTGCCACGTCGCGCACTGAAAATTTAAATGTTGTCAGCATTTCACTTTTTTCAATGTGCCAGTCATGGTGTTGGACAACTCGTGCCACCCCATTTTCGATAAGCATGATGTTGGCGGTATCATGCGGAATCAAGCGTTTGACATTTTCCAAGATACGGCGCAGCACTTCATCCAGTTCTAAAGTGCTGTTCAAAATCATGGCTGTTTCGCGCAGAATATCGGTTAATTTGCGGTGTTCTTTTTCTGCCACCTCTAGCTGCTGCTGCCGTAACACACTTTCAATGGCTTTGGGCAAAATTTTGAGATAATCACCGGATACATCTTTGACCAGATAATCTTTCGCCCCGGCTTTCATGGCGTTCACAGCGATCGTTTCATCGCCGGCACCGGTAATCACAATAATAGGCTGATTGGGATGGGTACGAATCATATCGAGGGCAGTGCCATCGCCCAACACATAATCGCAAATCACCAAATCAAACGGTTGGGTTTGTAGGTAGTGGTCGGCTTGCGCCAAACTTTGTGCCTCAATGCAGTCATACGGCAAGGCATTTTTTTTAATCATCCGTTTGAATGCCCGGCGGTCAATATCATCATCTTCAATGAACAAGAGTCGAACCAGTGCGTTCATTGACATATCCTATGGTGTGTTACGTGATAATGGTGAGAGTATTGTTATCCACATTGTTATATTTTACACTATTCTGCCAACTGATTGATACACCAATATGCACATATCACCGAAACAATTTGCACAAAGGCACTGTATTCTAGGGGTTTCACAATATAGCCCGCCGCCGATAAATCAAAACATTGCTGGCGCTCTTGCTCTTGGGAGGAAGTGGTCAGGATAACCACCGGGACGCGCCGCCAAATGGGATGATTCTTCATGGCGGTTAAGACTTCGATGCCGTTCATACGGGGCATATTTAAATCGAGCAGCATCACTCTAGGCAAGTTATGGGGATGATTTTCCAGCCATGCGAGGGCTTCTTCGCCAGTGGAGGCAACCGCTAGTGGGTATTCTAGCTGCAATTCGCGCATGGCTCGTTTGAAGGTCATTACATCCAAATGATCATCTTCTACCAAGAGAATCGGATTTGTCATTGTCATGGCATAATTTCCAAAGGTAGTGTAAAGAGGAAAGTGCTGCCTTTGCCGATCGCCGATTCCACCCATATTTCCCCCCCATAGACTTCAATGATACGTTTAACAATAGTTAAGCCAATACCGGTACTTTCCATCTCATCACGCGGTTGTAATGTTTGGAAGATATGAAAGATTTTTTCAAAATACCGTGCTTCAATGCCGGGTCCGTTATCGCGGACGCTAAAGCGCCATTGATCGCCGTGCTGTTCACACGCAATATGAATTTCGCCCTGCGGTTTATCCATATATTTGATGGCGTTATCAATCAAATTTTGGAAGATTTGGCGCAAGCGCATGGGGTCGGCTCTACAGATAGGCAGCGGTGTATCTACGATGATTTGGCACGAATTGTTGGGTACGATGTCTTCGATAATATGGGCAATCAAATGATTCAAATCGGTGCGGATAGCGTTAGATTGCTGCCCCAACCGCGAATATTCCAAAACACCGTTAATCATCGCTTCCATACGGTGAACACGCTTATTCAGCAGATGCAGCATTTCATGCCCGGCATCATCCAACATATGGGCATAATCACTGAGCAGCCAATTGGCAATGGTATTGATGCCGCGCAGGGGTGCTTTTAAATCGTGGGAGATAATATAGGCAAAGTCTTTGAGTTCGGTATTCACCGCCTGCAATTCGTTGGTCAATTGATGTTGGCGCAGTTCGTTCAGTTTTTGCGCGGTAATATCGCTGCGGATACCATCCCAAATCACATCGCCATTCTCTAATTGTTTGGGGCGCGATTCTAAGCGAATCCACCGTAATTCATCTTTAATCATGACACGTCCCTCAAACTGAAAGGGCGTCAATGCGGTTCGGGAGATGCGTGTCAACTCCCAATACCGCAATCTATCTTCTTGGAACAGATTCCCATGCAATAGGCGAGCATCGCGCATGGCATCTTCGATTTCGATCCCGGTAAATTCTTTGCAGCGGGGGCTGAGATAGTCAAAAAAGAAGTGGTTATCAGGCGTCATGCGAAAACGATAGACCAAGACAGGGATATTGCGAACTAATTCATCGTAGCGTTGGTTACTTTCGCGCAGTGCGCGGTCAAGTTGTTTGCGTTCGGTGATGTTACGAATGATAAGCATGATTTCATCGTCGCTGCTGGCGACTAACCGCGCTTCATAATCCTGCATATGCCCGGTACGGGACGGGCGACGATACTCAAAGGTTTGCACTTGGCGATGTGCCAACGCATTTTTGACCATCTGGAAGCCATAGGCGACTAACTCCGGCGTAACATTCTCATCCACAAACTCCCAAATATTGCGTCCGACCAATTTTTCGGCGGGAATATAGGCATCTGTTAAATTGCCTTTGGCATCCAATACAATGCCATCGGCAGTTGCCCGATACACTTGGTCAGGGATTGCCGCTAACAAAGCCTGCGCTCGTTGTTCGCTGAGGCGCAGCGCCTCTTGTGTTTGTTGGCGCTCGGCGATTTCTTGCAGCGCGGCATGATAATGATGGATATTATCCACCACCAATGCCGCCATCTGCGAGAACATCACCCCAATTTCGATTTCTTCCGGCGTGAAGGGATAATTTTTCTCGTTACGCGACATGCATAAAACACCAATACACTCATCGCCAATAATCACCGGAAAATCGGCAACGGCACGTAATTGGATGGCATCGTACACAACACGTTTATCTGACCACGCGCTATAATCTTCGACGATAGCGGGTTGGCGCGTATCATGTGCCTGCCATGACAATTTGGCTTCATGCCGCAGAACGCGATCGCCTTTTAGGAAAATTTGATTTTTGGTGAAGCTATGCACCACCAGCGCATCCCCTTCTTTGAGCATCATTTCGCAATAGGGCGCGTCCATAATGACGCTGGCATTATCCACCAAGGCTTGTAACAAATCGTCCAAATTACGCCGATGCAGCAAATCTAACGAAATTTGGTGCAGTGCCGTTAAATATTTGTTGCGGACGGCAAGCGCCTGTTCAGTGTGCTTAAGCTCAGTCACATCTTGGGCAGTGCCGACAAAATACTGCACCTTGTCATTGGCATCCACCATGACTTGACCCCGCCCATGAATGATACGCTCGCCACGGTGGGGATGCACAATCCGGTGAAAAAATGAATAAGCACTGCGATTTTTATAAGCATTTTGAATGATTTGATTGGCATAATCACGGTCATTCGGATGCAGCAACGCCAAATATTCATCGTAAGTGCCACGAAAATCTTCAAGAGGGATGCCAAAAATATCATGCAATTCGTCCGACCACGTAATGATATTTGTGGCAACATCCCAGCGCCAACTGCCAAGTTGGGTGAGGTGTTGGGCTTCTTTAAGTTGTTCTTGTTTTTCTTGGAGGGCGCGTTCCAGCCGCTTGCTTTCTGTCACATTACGAACAATGGCGGTCACTTCATCCTCACGGTTGGGGACAAGCCGCATTTCAAAATGGAGTCTCTTATCTGGAAAATCAATATAATATTCCAGAATGTAGACTTGTGAGGTAGCGAGGGCAGTTTGTATCCCGGAAAAAGTATTCGGGATGAATTCAGAAGGTATAGATGGAATGTCGAGGAGATCATGCACGTTGCGTCCCACGACCTGCTCGGGCGAATAAAACCCATCGGTCAAGTTGCCACTGGCATCTATCACGGTGCCATCGCCAGCGATACGATACATTTGGTCAGGAATGGCATTCAAAAAGGCTTGCGCCCGGTGTTCGCTTTGGCGCAGCGCCTCTTGTGCCTGTTGGCGCTCAGTGATTTCTTGCAGTGCTGCATTATATTGGGTGACATTATCCACCACCAAGGCTGCCATGCGCGATAACATCATGCCAATTTCGATTTCTTCCGGCGTGAACGGATAATCGGGCTGGCTGCGGGCAATGCCCAATACGCCAATACAGGCATCGCCAATCACAATCGGGAAGTTGGCAACAGCATGAACCGGCATAGCATCAAAAATAGTGCGCCGCTGCTCCCAAGTGCTGTAATCGTCTACAATGGCGGGGCGCTGCGTCTGATAGGCTTGCCAAGTGAGTTGTCCTTCACCAAACTGAACATGCTCCCCTTTGATGATAAGATGCTCCTCTGTAACAGCGCGTATCATCAGAACATCGTTCTCTTGCAGTTTTACATCGGCATAAGCCGCATCCAGAATGCGGCAAACGTTATTGACCAACGCCTGTAACAAATCATCCAAATCGCGCCGATGCAGCACATCCAACGAAATTTCGTAAAGCGTGAGGAGGTATTCATTGCGGATTGCCAGTGCCTGTTCTGCCCGCTTACGATCGGTCACGTTGCGAATAATGACGATGATTTCATCGCTGCTGATGGGGTGTAGCCGCGCCTCAAAATCTTGTGTGCCATGTTGTGGATACTGCATCCGGTATTCAAGCGATTGGGGTTGTTGTTGCGCCGCCGTTTGTTCGATAGTCGTGACCCAATACTCGATTAAAGAATGCGGAATATCGGATAGCTGGAATAACTCGCGCAGGTTCTTACCGACTAAGGCTTTAGGATTAAGATAGGCTTGGTCGAGATTGCCGCCCACATCCAAAATCGTCGCATCTGGGGCAAGCCGATACACTTGGTCAGGGATAGCTGCCAGCAGAGTTTGCGCCCGATGTTCACTCAGGCGCAGCGCCTTTTCAATGTGTTGGCGCTCTGCCAATTCTTGCAGCGCCGCATTGTATTGGGTGATATTATCCACGACCAGCGCCGCCATGCGCGAAAACATTTGCCCAAATTCGATTTGCTCCGGGGTGAAGGGATAAGCGCGTGCCATGCGTGCCAACCCCAAAACCCCAATGCATTTTTCGCCAATCAAAATAGGAAAATTGCCCACAGCACCCAGCGGTGGCGCATTTTCGATAGCGCGTTCTTTGGCAACAACTACATAATCCGCCAATAGGGTTGGCTGCTTGGTATCATAGGCTTGCCACGCAAGCTGCGACAAGAAACCTTCGGTACGCTGCGATTTATCGCCTTTTAAGAAGGGTTGATTGGCGGTAAATGCCCGCACCACCATACTGTCATCTTCCATCAGCATCAGTTTGGCGAAGGGCGCATCCATGATAGACGCCGCATTCTGGACGAGGGCACTCAGCAAATCATCCATATCACGCCGCTGCAAAATATCCAACGAAATTTGATGCAGCGTCGTCAGATATTGGTTGCGGAGCGCGAGCGCCTGTTGTGCTTGTTTGCGTTGGGTGATATTGCGAACAATGGCGATAACTTCATTAGTACCAGAGGGAACTAAGCGTGACTCAAATTCTTGCCGACCAAGAGTCGGGTAATCGAGATAATATTCAAAAACTTGTGTTTGCTGCTCGTCCAGCGTCTTTTGTACCATGGAATTGGACTGTGCGAGTAAATCCGGGGGCATATTCGGCAACGATAACAAGCTCGTCATGGATTGCCCGATGGTCTGCTCAGGTGGAAACAAGGCTTCCTTGATGTTACCCCCCATATCCAACACCATGCCATCTCTGGCAACCCGAAACACTTGGTCTGGTAGCGCCGCTATCAAGGCTTGGGCACGCTGTTCACTATCGCGCAGCGCCTCTTCCATATGTATACGCTCAGTAATGTCGCGGCTGGACGACACAATTTGAACGATTTTGCCCTGTTCATCAAAGATAGGCACAG
The DNA here is from genome assembly GCA_022842885.1 of Anaerolineae bacterium. GTDB lineage: Bacteria > Chloroflexota > Anaerolineae > Aggregatilineales > Phototrophicaceae > JALHOR01. The sequence continues at coordinate 12,912 of JALHOR010000074.1, read as the reverse complement.
AGAAGGTTTCTGCCCAGAAACAAGTGCCATCTTTACGCTGATGCCGATATTGAAAGGTGGCAATCGTCCTGCCTTCGATTTGATGATAGGCGGTTTCGGATACCACATGGCGACCATCTAACTGCACATACGACCAAAATTCTTCCAATGGCATTGCCATCAATTCAACTTCGCTAAAGCCGGTTGCCCGTGTGTAGGATGGGCTGGCATACATGAGTTTTAATTCGGGCGTATACAATGTCACCATATCGTTGATATTTTCAGCGAGTAGGCGATAGCGTGCCTCGCTTTGGCGTAGTGTCTGCAATTGTTCGCGGATTTGCGCTACATCGCCTTCGACCACGCTGGTAGACACGACCACGCTCAACAAGCCAACAATAACAAATAACACCACATTGGCATGGGACACGCTGGCATACTGGGGTTGCCCGGCTGTCCATTGCCCCGCCAGCACCACCAATGCCACTATCAGCAGCGCATAGGGCAGGCGGTATTGGCGTTTGAGCAGCACACTAGCGGCAACAAACGACGTGACAATGTATAGGAGGTTAGTCAAATCGGAAAAAAACAAAACAAAAAAATGTGAAAGAACAAAAGTGCCAATCAGCAGCACAAAACCCCATTGAAATTTGCGGGCATACATCAACGCCAACACCGTACCATTCAATGTGAACTGCACCACAATCGGCAGGGGCAGTGTCCCACTGGGCAAAAACTGCAATGCTGCTAGCGTAATTAACCCCAAATGGAATAACGTCAACAGTATCACCATGCGGATGCGGCGCTGTTGGTCGAGTTCTGCTACGGTATACGACGGTGCCAGGAGCCAATTTTTTAGGCGTAACATAACACCTTGCAAGTAATACTTCGTCATTTTTCAGTCAATATAATTTTACACATTTTTATTGTACGCCTTAAAAGGGGCTTATCCTAACACAATTTAACCCACCAGCGGGCATTTCATAAAAGTCTAGCCCAGTGGATTAGCCACTTGGCTAGTCCTGTGGGTGATAAAAATTTAGCCCGCCGCCTAGTGGTGTTTTGTATAGATAACCTCTACTATGTGAGTAGCGTTATTGACTCATTTTTAGAGACCCTATTGGGAGTTCGTGGATGCCAACCACTGCTGAAGTTGCCACACCCTCTGCCAATCGCAAACGGCAGCTTGCACCCCCTGCCCAAAGCATACGGGCGCGGCTGCTGGTGATGTTGGGCGGCACACTGCTCATCACATTGGTGCTGATTGCGCTGAGTCTGTATACGCTGTCTAGGACGATAGAACACACCAGTTGGCAAGAACGCCAAACTGCCGCCACGCATCTGGCGGAACGGCAAATCCGCGCTTTTGTTGCCCAAGCCGAACGCAGCATGAAATTTATCACCAATAATCTGCGAGCGATTACATTGGCGGGGCGCTTTTTGGAATTGACCAATGCTCATCCGGCATTCATGGAGTTGATTATTTTGGATGCTGCGGGGCAAACGCTAGTACACAGCACGCGCACCACTACCCACGAATTTGACCAAGATATTTCGCAAACCCGTTGGTTTCAGCAGACGCGCAATGCTGCACCCAATCTTCTATATATTGATGACATCAAATTTTCTAAGCAGAACGAACCTTATATCCTGATTGCCTTGCGTGCCGAGTCCGGCGAGATTATTGCTGTGGCAGTCAGTTTAGCGTTTGTGAGCGAAATTTTAGAATTTGTTCGTTTTGGCGAAACAGGACAAGCCTATCTGGTGGCGGGTAGTGGCGCAATCGTCGCCCATACCGACCCCAATGTTGTGAATGCCCGCGTATCGCTGAGTGGGCGCCCAGAACTGCCGCAATTTGAGTATGAAAATTTTGTCGCCGATATTTATATGGCGGATACACCCCTGATGCTGCAAGAGCAGCAGTACACCAATTTTCAAGGGGCGCCGGTTTGCGGCACGATTGCGATGATTGCTGGTACTGATTGGATAATTTTTACCGAAGTAGCCGAATCAGAAGTCTTCGCTGCCAGCGGGCAACTGCTGCTGCCCCTCATTGGCTTTGCCAGCGTGTTCTGGGGTGGGGCGATGCTGATGACCAGTTGGGTCATTGGCAACCTGATTTTTGCCCCGCTGGCACGGCTGCGTGCCGGGCAACAAGCTATCGCAGATGGCAATCTGGAAACGGTCGTGGTCGCTAATCGGCGTGACGAAATGGGGTTGGTCATTGCTGGGTTTAACGCGATGACCCGCGAATTGCAACAGCGTATCCAAGAACGCCAAGCCACCCAAGTCACGCTTGACCAGACGCAGCATCAGATGCGCCAAGCTGCCGATAGCTTGAATGGGGCGATTTACCAGTTTTCTGGCAATGAGGCGGGTTATAAATTGGATTATATCAGCGACGGCATTGAAAAATTATGCGGTTTAAGTGCCGCCACCCTCATGAACGATGCCGACCTAACCTTGCAAGTCCTGCATCCTGAAGACAAAAAACCCTTTATCAAAGCACTCACCGATGTTTTTCAAACGATGTCTACTAACTGGGTATTTGAAGGGCGTTTAATTCACGCCCGAAATGGCGATGTGCGTTGGTTCCGGGCAGAAGCCAAGCTGCAAAAACTTAATGTCAACGGTATTGTCTTCAAAGGGGTAGTACTCGACATTACTGAGCGCAAACGGTTTGAAAATGCCTTGCGCTTAAATTCCAAAGCCATTGAAGCTAGCCCTGTCGGTATTGTGATTGCCGATGCCCAACAAGCGGATATGCCGCTGGTATACGTTAATCCCATGTTTGAAATCATGACGGGCTATACCGCTTATGATGTTCTGGGCAGCAATTGTCGTTTTCTGCAAGGCAATGATCAGCAGCAACCCGCTATCCAAACGCTGAATGACGCCATCCAAAAGGGCGAAGAAACCACCGTCATTCTCCGCAACTATCGCAAAAATGGTACGATGTTCTGGAATGAACTGAGCGTAAGCCCCATTTACGACATGGAAGGGGTCATCACGCATTATCTGGGTATACAAAATGACATTACGGAACGCCGTCTAGCAGAAGAAAAACTCAACGCGCTCTATCAGACGATTGCGCGTTCCACAATCACACTCGATGAAAAGTTAAGCGAAGTATTGCGAATTGGGGCGCAAATCTTCGGGTTCGAGGTAGGCGTCATCAGCCAGATTGAAGGTAATGTTTATACTATCCTATATAGTTATGCTGCTACAGACGCACCCCAACCCGGACAAATCTTTGATTTTGAACACACCTACTGCGATTTGACCTATGCCGCCGATGATATGGTGGTCATTAGCCACATGCAACGATCGGAATATCGCCGGCACCCATGTTATGCAGCCTATGGTTTAGAGGCGTATATTGGGGTTCCCTTGCACATTCATGGGCAGCGGTTCGGCACGCTCAATTTTTCCAGCACACAGCCACGCCTTACACCCTTTACCACAGCGGATCGTGAATTTTTCTCGTTGATGGCGCAGTGGGTGAGTACCAAACTGGAACAAAAATTGACGGAAAACGCCTTGCGCGAATCCGAAGCCAATTTACGCTCGATTTTAGATAACACACCAGCCGTTATAACGCGCACAACACCGGATCTCAAAATAGAATTTTTGCGGATGCCGGGTGCCGCGCCTAGCCTCCTAGATACGATGGTGGGCGAAAATTTCATTTATTTCTTGCCCCAGTCCTACCATGTTTTTATCCACGAGATAGTCCAACAAGTGGTAGCGAAACGCGAAACTCTGCAATACCAGATCGAAAGTTTTGACCCGCGCGATGGCAAAAAACATTGGTATTCGACAAATGTTGCCCCTATTATCGCTGATGATCAGGTGGTTTCGCTGCTGTTCGTCAGCACCGACATCACCGAGCGCAAACTCGCCGAGCAGCAGATTGAAGCGCAGAACCAATCGCTCGTTAAAACCAACCATGACCTTGCCATTGCCCGCCAAGAAGCAGAAGCCGCCAGCCAATTAAAGAGCCAATTTCTGGCAACCATGTCACATGAACTTCGCACGCCGCTGAATGCCATTATCGGCTATACGCAACTGCAACTTGCGGGCATAACGGGCGACCTGACGCCGGAACAAAACGAATTTCAAGAACGAATTTTGGCAAATTCACAGCATTTGCTGCATTTGATTAACGAAGTGCTGGATTTATCCAAGATTGAAGCCGGAGGGATAGAGCTTGTCAAAGCTCTGTTCAACCTGCATTACGCTCTGCAAGAAATTGTGACACAGAATAATGTCTTAGCCGCCAAAAAAGGGGTGTCGCTGCGCTTAGAAATCGCTGACGACTTGCCCGAAATGGTTATCGGTGATCGTGGACGCATCAAACAAATTTTCATCAACTTGGTTTCCAATGCCATCAAATTTACCGATGTTGGCAGCATCACGATTGCAGCCGCACGCCATGACGAGACAACATATCGCGTTGCTGTCACCGATACGGGCATTGGTATCGCCGCCCACAAGCAGGAAATCATCTTTGAAGAATTTCGCCAATTAGAGAATCACATAGAACGCGGTGGCACCGGTCTCGGCTTGCCGATTGCCCGCAAACTCGCCCGCATGATGGGCGGAGATATTGTTGTAACGAGCGAATTGGGGCAGGGGAGTTGCTTCACCGTCTTGCTGCCTCTTGGTCATAATCAGCTATCAGAAACCAAATAATTGATTCAGGGGATAACGATGACACGCAAAATGACTGACCTATTGAATGATACTGTGAGTGCTTGGACGGTATTCATTGTGGATGATACGCCCGACAATTTAACCGTTGCGAAAACCGTAATGGAGTATTATGGCGCAAAAGTCCATACTGCCAGCGGCGGTGTTGAGGCATTGAACATGCTGGAAACGCTGCAACCCACGCTTATCCTGCTGGATATTCGTATGCCGGATATGGATGGGTGGGCGGTTTTTCATGCCATTCGTCAGAACCCCAAGACCGCCCATATTCCGGTCATTGCACTGCTATATCCCCAAACCCTTGGATATTTTTACATTTGTGGAAGATGTGGCGAACTTTGTGCGCCAAGCATCCCAGCGTGCCAATCTATCGGTATAAGCAGGCAGTCGCGTCCGACTAGCCAAGTGGCTAGTCCAGGTGGTTAGTCTAGCACTAGCCCAGAGTTTATCCTCCGGCATAGTGTGTCTAAAGCCTATTTCCTGTAACATAGTTTTATACCAGTGAGTGTTTGGGGAGTGATGGCAATGACAACTAAGATACTATACGTCGAAGATGATTTTAATAATGTGCGCCTCGTCCGTAAGATGTTTAAGCTCACTGATTATGAATTATATGAAGCCTTTGATGGCAATACAGGTTTTGAGACCGCATTGCGCGTGAAACCAGATATTATTTTGATGGATGTCAACTTGCCCGATGTAAACGGCATAGATGTCGTCGCGTATCTGAAGCAATCCCCGTCCTTATGCCATATTCCGGTCATCGCCCTCACGGCTGATGTATCCCAAGATACCTATGATGCCTGCCTAGAAGCCGGCTGCGCGGGCGTAATTCATAAACCTGTGAGCCGTTTCCTGCTGTTGGATACGGTGCGGCGCTTGACTGACACTTCTTTAACTGCCAAAACCGAGGAACACATGATCGCAGTAAATAGCAATACCCCTCTGAAAAAAGTACTGATTGTGGATGATAATCCTGATTTACGAGTGATTTTTGCCCGCACGTTTGACCGCAAGCATTTTTCCGTGCAAGTGGCAACGGATGGCGTTCAGGCAATCGAAAGCCTGAAGACCTCACTGCCCGATATTTTAATCCTAGATATTAATATGCCACGCCTGAATGGGTTCGATGTGCTGCGTTATGTGCGCGAGAACCAAGCGACCAAAGACATCAAAGTGGTGGTGGTCACAGGCAATTACATGGCGATGCAAGCCCCAGAAGCCGAATATGCTGATTTACTGCTGATTAAGCCTGTGGACATTGGCGACCTTATCACGTTGGCACAGCGACTTACGCCAGCTTACGTGTAAGCTAGGCAGACTTAAATCATGGGGGACACACCAACGATGGCACGTATTCTTGTCATAGACGATGATCCATTATTGCGCCTGCTGCTGCAAGAAAGTCTACAAGCCCATTTTGAAGTGATGGTCGCCGATGATGGTGCCATGGGCGTCGAAATTGCCACTGCCTATTTGCCTGATTTAATTGTGTGCGATGTGGCAATGCCAAATATGGACGGTTTCGATGTCTTGCGTCATTTGCAAACGCTGGAACACATGGCAGATGTGCCGTTCATTTTTTTATCGGGCAATGGCAATAAAGACACCATTCGCCAAGGCAAGCTGCTAGGGGCAGATGACTTCTTGACGAAGCCGTTTGAGATGGATGAACTGCTAGAAGTTATCACCGCCCGCTTAGAAAAACGCCAGCGCCGCCAAGCCTTGGTCGCCAAAGCCATTGATGAACTCCGCGTGAATATTACGACCGCGCTGCCGCATGAACTGCGTACCGCCATCATGATTATGGAAGGGTATGCATTGTTGGTCTTGGAAGATGGCGATACGATTGACCCGGTGCAGCGCGAGATGATGATTGCCATCCGCGATAATGCTGTCCGCTTACGCAGTATGGCAGAAAAATATTTGTGGTATTTGCGAGCATTTTTGCCGAATTATTTGGCGCGTGCCATCCAAATGCATGACCCCTACACGCTTATCCAAGCTGTCGCCTTTGATGTAGCGCAGCGGGTTAATCGCCTAGGGGATTTAACTTTATCATTAGAAACAGCCACCGTTCACATGAACGATGAATATCTGAGCAAAATTGCCGAAGAAATTATCGAAAACGCCTTTAAATTCTCGCAGGCGGGTTCAGCGGTGGCGGTGGTGGGCAAAATTAATGGCGACCAATACATGCTGACCGTGAGTGATTATGGGCGCGAGATGACCCCTGACCAAATAGAGCGTATCGGGGCATTCATGCAATTTGACCGGTCTTTATATGAACAACAAGGCACGGGTTTGGGCTTAGTCATTGCGAAACGGCTGATAGAACTGAGTGGTGGCACATTCATGGTACAATCGGCAAACATGCAAACCAACATCTGCATTACGTTGCCGTTAGTTGCCGACGCTCCTAGTCAACAAACCTTATGATAACATCTGGACAATATAACACGGATTCTTAGTATCGTTAATTATTGGTAATGAACATTGGTGTCATAATTATTTATAATAGACACACTCACAATTTTCCGGTGTGTTTGCCGCAAGATATGGAATAAATTCACTATGAAAAATCTCAAAATTCGTAGCAAACTCATCCTTAATGCGGTAATCCCCATTCTGTTGTTGGTCACTATTTCCAGTATTGGTCTGTTAGTCAGCAACCAAGTAAATGCCGGTTTTGCCTACATTTCTGATATTGATTTGCCATTGGTCGAAAATCTAAGCGAAATGAAATTCGCCTCTTCGCGCCTCATTTCGTCAGTCAATGAATATATCTTGAACGAGACACTGGGCTTGGAACAAGATGCCCAAGAAATTGAATTGGCAGATATTGCCGAAGCTACCAGCAGCCTTCAAGCTAACTTTGCCGCTTTTGCCCAAATTGTGGGTGAAAGTTACATTCAAGAATCGCCTATGGCACAAGCTATTCAGGCACAGGTTAACCAAATCATCGCGCAATCTAACGAGATTATTGAAATGTTAGACACAGATGCGCCGATTGAAGAAATTGCTGAAGCCCGCGAAGCATTTGAAACGTTGGAAATTGATATATTGGCAATTATAGATGAAGAATTAGAGGAAGAACGCCAAGAAGTCAGAGAAACCGATGAAGCAATAGAGAATTCATTGAATTTATATCGTGTTACTGTGATAACCATTGGCGGTGCGGCTGCATTTATTGCTATTGCCTTATACCTGTATATTTATCGTTCAATTGTGTTTCCCTTAAGTGATTTACGCAACACTGCCGAAAAACTGAAGCAAGGCGATTTGACCCAGCGGGCGCAAGTTCGTACGCCTGACGAAATTGGCGAAGTAGCTTTCACGTTTAATGTCATGGCGAATGCTATTCAGCAGCGGCAAACGGCACTCAACGATTTGAACCAATCATTGGAACAGCGCATCACGGAACGCACTGCCGAATTACGTGCCTCCCGCGATGAAGCCGTCCGGTTACAAACCCTTGCCCAAGACAATGCTCGCCTTAAATCTGAATTTTTGTCTACCATGTCGCATGAATTACGCACGCCGCTAAACGCAATTGAGGGATTCACCAGCATCATGCTGGCAGGCATGGGCATTGAACTCAGTCCGCGTGCCGAAGATATGGTCAAGCGTGTGAGCATGAATAGCAAACGCTTGTTGGCACTGGTGAATGATTTTCTGGATTTATCGCGCATTGAAGCTGGACGCTTGGAATTGGTCTATCAACCCATATCACCTACGGCGCTTGCCCACAAATGGCAAAACCAAATGAGTGTGCTGGCAGACAAGAAAAATATCGCATTTGAAGTTATCATAGACCCGGATTTACCCCCGACGATCATGGGCGATGAGGATGCGCTTTCCAAAATTGTGATTAATCTGTTGGGGAATGCCTTTAAATTCACGCACAACGGCAAAGTGACAATGGCATTAGAAAAAGACACAACACGGTGGATGCTCTCAGTGACCGATACCGGAATAGGCATCCCAACCCATGCCCGCGATTATATCTTTGATGAATTCCGGCAAGTGGATAGTTCGTCCAAGCGTATCTACGGCGGGACGGGTTTGGGCTTGGCACTCGTCAAAAAATTGGCACGAGAGATGGGCGGCACCGTCGCATTAGAGAGCGAAGTGGGGCGTGGGAGTAAATTCACCGTCTTTTTACCCTTAGAAATCCTAAACAAAGAGCCAGAGGTGCTAAAGCAATGAGCAAAATACCTCCAGATTTGCTGCAAGGTTGGGACATTGTAGTGATAGATGATGAACCTGATAGTTTAGAAGTAGCCCGGTTCATCTTGGATTTTTATGGTGCGAATGTCCATACGGCAATTAACGGCATGGATGGTCTCGCCGTTGTTGAGCGCGTTAAACCGCGCTTTGTCATCTCCGATTTATCTATGCCGGAGATGGATGGGTGGGAGTTTATTCAGTCGCTGCGTACTATACAGTCTACACAAGCGATTCCGGTTATCGCGCTGACTGCTCATGCCATGCGTGGTGATAAAAACCGAGCTTTAGAGGCAGGCTTCCACAGCTACCTGACGAAGCCCCTGACCGCTTTGACGTTTATGGATGAATTGTTGACTTTACTGTTGGAAATTCCAGAACTCAGTGACTTTCTGACGATTTAGGCGGTATAAGAGTTTAGATGATACATTCAGCCATACCAACAAAAGGCAATATAGCATGATGCAGCCTATTCTTATTGTGGAAGATGACCCGGATGGGCAAGTATTAGTTTCGCATGTCATTACACATCTCAACATTCCATGCCAAGTCGTCAGCGATGCCGAAAAAGCGATGGAAATTTTATTCCAGTCCGAACAGTTCTTTCAGGCAGTCATCATTGATTTGGCGCTGCCGGGCAAAAATGGCTGGCAATTGTTGACGGCTATCCGGGCAAATGAGAAGACGAAAGATTTATTTTGCATTGCCGTGACCGCCTTTCATACGTCTAAGACCCGCGACGAGGCGCAACGAGCCGGGTTTAACGCTTACTTTTCTAAACCCTTGAATGCCAGTCAGTTCGCGGGGGATTTGCAGGCATTATTATGACAACTACTGATTATAGGCTAGAGGAATTTATGCCGTATGAATTAGTGTGGCATATTCCCGAAAAAGTCCTCAAGTTGGAAATCATCGGGGAGTATACGCCAGAAATTGCCAAAGAAGCCAATGATTGCATCGTGGAAGAATTAAATCGCTCGGCAACGCCACTGCTCTTGTTGATGGATGCAACACAAATGGCACGCCCGTACCGTTTCCAAGAGATTCGGGCGACGCAGCATTTTATGAATCATCATAAACTGCGGTATATTTTTGTCGCTACAAACGACAAGTTGATTCGTTTATCTATTGTCATCATTTTTAATCTCAGCCGGGCGTTTGTGCAATTATATGGCACCGCCGAAGAAGCACAGCAGGCAATTGAAACGCGCATTCGGCTGTCCAATTTTTAATCGGCACTGCCAAAACCAAACCCACAGCGTCGGCTGAGGCAGTGGGTTGGTCGCGTGATATGTTTCGATTCAATCAAAAAAGTCTTTGTCGTCGTCGGTCAGGTAAGCGGCGGCTTTATCTGGGATGAGGTTGACGCCCATGCCCGGTCTATCCCACACTTCAATATAGCTGTCTTTGACAATCGGGTTCGGTAGCCCGTCTACGATGTCGTACCACCACGCCGGGTCGCCTGTCGGATATTCAAACGCGATATAATTTCCCGGCAGCGCCGCACACACTTGCACCAGTGCCGCTAACCCCAAGAGTCCATCGCCTGTGCCATGCGGTGCCATCATAATCCCGTGTAAATCCGCGTACTCCGCCACCCATTTTAATTCCGCGATGCCGCCCATATCCGCCGGGTCAGGTCCAATGATATTGACAGCATGAGTTTCTATCAGTTCCCGAAAATTCTGGCGCAGATAAATCTGTTCGCCCGTATGGATAGGGGTGGTGGTGCTATGGGTAATGTCTCGATACACATCGGCTAGCACGTAGGGCGTATAATCGCCCGTAATCATATCTTCCAGCCAAGCAATATGCATGGATTCGACGGCTTTTGCCAAGCGCATGGCATCTGGCACTGTCCAACCGGGTCCACAATCCAGCGCCAAACCCACTTCATCACCCAAGACCGCTTTCATCGCTTCGATGCATTCTAGGATATGTTTAAAGCCTTTTTCGGTCAGCAAGCCGCGATTGGGGTAGCGATAACCTTGGTTAAAATCGCCATAGAAAAAATCAGGGAAGCGTTCCATCATGCCACCATGAAAAGCGATACCTTGCTTAATGATAGAAAACCGTTCCGGCGAGTCTTTCATTTTTTGCATAATGTCAGCGAAACCATCGGGCGTATAATCGCTGAGTTTAAAGCGCACTGCGCCGTTATACACGCGCACTCGGTCACGCACTTTGCCACCGAGCAGCTTATAGACCGGCACGCCCGCCGCTTTGCCCGCGATGTCCCACAATGCCATCTCAATCGAACTGACGGCGCTGCCCCAAGGCTTAAAACTTGCCATGTTCCGAATGCGGTTCATGACCCGTTCAACATTAGTCGGGTCTTGCCCCAATAAGGCGTCTTTATAGAATAATACAAACGGCTTGAGATAGGGTTTATAGGCTTCTGCCTGTCCATAACCATCAATGCCCTCATCCGTCTTGATGCGGACGACGGGGTTACTGCCAATAACGGCACATTTAACATCAATAATTTTCATCCAAAAATCCTTTTGGAAAGGCGTTAGTTTAATTTGTCAGGCAGTGCGTGCTATCTGCATCGAATAAATGAATCTGGTCTTCGTTCAGGTGCAGCTTGACCATTTCGCCCATCCGCGCCTGAAAACTGCTATCGGTCGTGCTGGAAATAATCATCTGCTTGCCCAACATGACATGCACAAAGGTCACGTCGCCTGTTGGCTCAAAGGTATACACTTCGGCAGTGACGACATTATTTTGGGCAGGTTGCGCCAACTGAATGCCCGTATGCCGCACACCCAGCACCAATTTGGGGTTGGGGGCTGCTTTGAGGATGGCTTGCAAGCGGGCAGAACTGGGCTGTATACGGAAGCCTTCGCCCACCAAATGCAAACCACCATCCTGCACAATCTGCACCGGCAGCAAATTCATGGGCGGGCTGCCCATAAAACTTGCCACAAACACATTGGCGGGCTTATGATAAACATCCGTAGGGGAGGCGTACTGCTGCAACACCCCATGATTCATAATTGCCACTTTATCGCTCATGGTCATGGCTTCAAGCTGGTCATGCGTCACATAGATGACAGTGGCTTCTAATTCAGCTTGCAGATGCTTCAGTTCTGCCCGCATATGCACGCGCAGTTTGGCATCCAAATTGCTCAGGGGTTCATCCATCAAAAAAACGGCTGGGTCGCGCACAATGGCTCGCCCTAATGCCACGCGCTGCTGCTGCCCGCCGGAAAGCTGGCGCGGACGCCGATTGAGCAGCGGCACAATCCCCAAGGATTCAGCGGCTTGTTTAATGCGGCGCTCACGCTCCGGTTTTTGGACGCCGCGCATCCGTAAGGGAAATTCCAAATTGCCGTACACGGTTTTATGCGGATACAGCGCGTAATTCTGGAACACCATCGCAATATCGCGGTCTTTGGGGTCAAGGTCATTGACGATACGCGAACCGATTTTGATGCTGCCGCCATCTATCTCAATCAAGCCCGCAATCATATTTAAGGTGGTGGTTTTGCCGCAACCCGAAGGTCCCACCAATGTCACAAAGTCGCCATCTTGGATTGACAGCGACACATGATTGACCGCCAACACATCGCCATAAAATTTAACAATATCCTCAAGAACAACTTCTGCCATAATCAACCTGCCCATTTAAATTTATTGTTTAACCGCACCTGCGGTTATGGCGGATACAAAATACCGCTGCAAGACCAAGAAGACCAACACCACCGGAATGCTGATGAAAAATGCCGCTGCCATCAAGCCGGGCCAATCGGCGGTATTTTCGGTGAAAAAATACGTCAGCCCCACAGGCAGCGTCCGCATGGTTGAAGAATCGGTGAGGTGCAGCGCGAAAGGGTATTCGTTCCATGCTTGGATGAACGAATAAATGGCAGTGGCGGCTAACCCCGGCGTCGTCAGGGGTAGGATGATGCGCCAAAATGCCCCAAAGCGCGTGCAACCATCCACGCGGGCGGCACGTTCTAATTCCGGCGGGATGCTGTCGTAAAAACC
>JALHOR010000073.1 GCA_022842885.1 Anaerolineae bacterium | reverse complement strand
GTCGGGGGGCGCACGCCGCCCCCCCCGCCCCTACCCGAAAAACCAAATTTTGAAATGCCTTCTGATTTGCCGCTTTTGTGAGATTTTCTCTGCGTTCTCTGCGGTTCAAATGCTTTCAAGCCGTTTCGCGCATTTGCTCCAATGCATACCGCACCACTTCCGCCGGAATATCTACGCCGGTGGGCGCGATGCTGTTACGAAATTCCATCGTGTGATTGATTTCATTGATGAGAAAATTGCCATCGGGCGCTTCAAATACATCCAGCGCCAATACACCGCCACCCACAGCCCGCGCTGCCTGAATACAAATCGCGTCTAGCTCTGGCGTGACCGGGCAATTGGAGGCTTGCCCGCCGCGAGCCGTGTTGGTAATCCAATGTGGCGAAGTGCGATAAATGGCGCAGATGGTTTTTTCACCGACCACAAACGCCCGAATATCGCGCCCCGGTTTGTTGACATATTCTTGCACATAGTAGGTATGGTGGTTGTAATCACCCAACGTTTGCCGATGCTCAATGATAGATTCGGCACTTTCGGCATCATTAACTTTTGCCAGCAAGCGCCCCCATGAACCGGTCACCGGTTTCAGTACGGCGGGATAGCCCGTATTTTCGAGCGCCTGCATCGTGCTTTCGGGCGTGAAAGCGACACGCACCCCCGGCTGCGGCACATTGGCACGAGCAAGCGCCAAACTGGTGAGCAATTTATCGGCGCAAACGACGGCAGTGCTATACATGTTGATAGTGGGAATACCCAATGCGTTCAAAATTGCTTGCGAATATAAGCCGCGTGAGGTGCTGACGCAGCGTTCCACAATGACGCCATATTCGTGCCATGCCACGCCTGATGGCGCAAGTTGCGTGGCATCGGCGTTCACATCAAAGTTTAAATCGCGGTCTAAGATGATGTCTGGTTCAATGCCCTGCGCCTGAAACGCGCTGATGAGCAGTTTTTCTTCTGGGCGAATATGTGTGACGAGAATGCCAATCCGCATTAGATTCCTCAATATCAGAATACGCTTAAATAATTCACCACAGAGGCACAGAGTTCACCGAGAAAGTGTTCAATTCTTATTTTTGCTCGTGTGTCAATCTATGCCTAAATCACAAAGATAGCCAGCGGGCTTTTACTCAGCACTTAGTCCTCAGCACTCAGCACTATGTTTATTCGCCCCAATCTTCTTCTACATCGGGAGCAAGCGCCAATTCCAGCGGATTCAGGTTGAGAATTTCCAGTTCTGCGCCGCAATCCGGGCAGCTTATGAGTTCGTTTTGCATCGCTCCGGCGGGAATCCGCACATCGGCTTCACATTCTGGGCAAGGTGCTGTTTGGGTGGTCATGATGATGTCCTTTGTGATAATGTTTTTCTGAATAGTAACGATTTTAGGCAATAAAAAACCGCCCTGTCCGGGCGGTTGAAGTCGCTTGATGTGGTGTGTGTTCCATCAGAAAGCAAAAAAACCCGGACATGTGTCTGGTTAGGTCTTCTTCGCCTTCTTGCTAACAAATTGGAACATGTGATTAACCAAAATTTTTCTCGGAGATGGCTATGATACAGACTATAACGCGCTGAAAAACAAAAAGCAAATGATTCGCGCCGGAATTTTGCACGAAGTTTTGTATAACTTCATCGTGCAAGATGCATAAAACCAAATAAGAATAGAGTGCATCAAAAATAACTCTTCCATATTATGTTTTCCTTTGCGCCACATCAACATTTCCCTTTGTTAGAATAAGCTATAATAAAGCCATAACTAGAATATAGAGGTTGTATGGACTTTGTTGAAAAAGAAAAATCCCAACCACACTACGCTCCCGTAGATTTTACGGTAATTGTTGCTGTCATTTTGTTATTTTTTGGGTTAGTCTGGTTTTATGTTGTGCATCAGCCACCAGTGGACTGTGAACCCATTCCGTATCAAATGGTTGATTATCGGCTGGAATTATTGCGCTGCCATCCATTTTTGAATCTCATTATTTATGTGCTATTGTTCCCGATTTTGATACTGATTGGCTGTTATATCGTTATCATCACCAAAAATAAGCTGACTGTCCTCATTTGTGTTCTTTTTGCTATTGTTCTAGGGAGTTTTGGGTTTTGCGAATCATTCCACCGGGGATCTGCTATCTTAGAACATATCAGCAGTATTGAATTCAATGGACATGTTTATCACTTAACGCGCTATACCTATGAGGATATCATAACTAGACCGCAGACTGGTCTTATTTTTCTCTATCAATGCGAAATGAACGGGATTGTTTGCAAAGGTAGAAATTTGGAGATGACATATATAAAAAACAATTCACATCTTATTATAAAAGATAACAAAACAACGTTGCAAATCAGAAGCGGAGTTCAAATATTTGAACTCAATATTGGAGAAGCATTTGCTGGCTGATTCTTCGCTTTGCATATCACGCTCGTTTGCGGTTAAATCTAGGGACTTTTGCTACTCACATAGGATACGATGATGCAATCACTCTGGAATGATACCGAAGCACACCGTTTTGCAGGCGATGATTTACAACTGCGTGTATATACCTCCCGCTTACTCGGTGGTAATCCGGCACTGGTGCTGCATGGCGGCGGCAATACATCGCTCAAACGCGAAGAAAAAAATCTATTCGGTGACTCCCAAACGGTGATTTATGTCAAAGCCAGTGGGCATGATTTGGGGCAAATTAGGGCAGACGGTTTTGCACCTGTCAAACTTGATACGCTGCTCAAACTGGCGCCGATGACCACGCTCACCGATACGATGATTGTGCGCGAACAACGGGCGGCGCTGCTGAATCCGTTTTCTGCTGACCCTTCGGTGGAAGCCATTTTACACGCCATTATCCCCTATCAATTTGTAGACCATACCCATGCCGATGCGCTGGTGACGATTACCAATACGCCACACGGCGAAGACTTTATCCGCGAGATTTACGGCGATAGCGTGGTGATTATCCCCTACATCATGCCCGGCTACCAACTGATGCGCGGCATTTATGAACTAACACACGGCGGCGAACTGCTCAAATCGAAACGCGGCATGATTTTGATGAAACACGGTATTTTTACCTTTGCCAATGATGTACGTACCAGCTACGAAACCATGATAGAAATGGTCTCGCAGGCAGAACAATTTTTAGCGAAAAAGGTCTCTCCCCTCCCTATGCAATGGGGAGGGGTCGGGGGTGGGGATAATCCTATCCAATTGGGCGGCGAAAAAGGGGTAGGGATAAAACTCGCGCAGCTTCGCAAAGCAGTTTCGACAGCAGCGAAAAAACCATTGATTGCACGTTTGGAATCAACGCCGGAAAGTGTGGCATTTTCGGAATTGCCCAATGTGGCGGATATTGCCACACGCGGCTGCCTGACGCCTGACCATATTATTCGCACGCGGCGCGTACCAGTGATTTTGGATGAAAACAATATTTCTGGTAGCGTTGCCAATTATGTGAGCGACTATCAGGCTTATTTTGAGCGCCATGCTACGCCCGGATTAACCATGCTTGACCCCGCGCCGCGTTGGGCGATTTGGCACGGCATCGGCAATGTGCTGTTAGGCGAAACGGTGAAAGCGGCTGATATGGCGGCAGACTGTGTGCGCCAAACCATGCCTGCCATTCAAGCCGGGATGGCATTGGATGATTGGCAGCCTGTCGGTGAAAAAGATTTGTTTGAAGTCGAATATTGGGAATTAGAACAGGCAAAGCTCAAAAATTTAAAATCGCTGCCGCCCTTCGCTGGCAAAATTGCGCTGGTGACGGGTGCTGCCAGCGGCATCGGCAAAGCCTGTGCGGAGATGCTGCACCAACAAGGCGCTGCCGTCGTTGCGCTCGATATTAACCCCAACATCGCGCAGCTATTCCAGCAAAAAACGCTGCATGGTATGGTATGTGATGTCACCGATAATGCCGCGCTGAACAACGCCATTCAGGAAACGGTGCGTTTATTTGGCGGGCTAGATATTGTGGTGGCGAATGCGGGTATTTTCCCGCCTGCCATGAGTATCGAACAGATGGACGCGGCAACTTGGCAGCGCAGTTTGAACATCAATCTGACGGCGCAGCAGCAGTTATTCCAAGCCGCTATTCCGTATTTGAAGCACGGTATCAACCCCACGATTATCGTGATTGGCTCGCGCAATGTGCCTGCGCCGGGACCAAAAGCCGCCGCCTATTCAGTGGCGAAGGCGGGCTTAACGCAATTGGCACGAGTCGCGGCATTAGAACTTGCCGGGGATGGTGTGCGCGTGAACATCATTCATCCCGATGCTGTGTTTGATACAGGCATCTGGACGCAGGACATCTTAGAAAAACGTGCTGCCAGCTATGGCATGAGCGTGGAACAATATAAGACGAAAAATTTGTTGCACGCCGAAATTACGTCCGAATCGGTGGCGAAGATGGTATGTTCGCTGGCAGGCGACGCCTTCTATAACACCACTGGGGCGCAAATTTCGTTAGATGGCGGGAGCGACAGGGTGATTTAAGTAGCTGTTAGCTATTAGCGGTCAGCTATCAGTCAAAAATGCTAAAATTCACCACAGAGGCACAGAGTTCACCGAGGGTTTCACAGAGAAAATGGTAAGGGCGCGATAATGCAAGGTAAACATTAAATTGGGTAACTGTAGGGGAGCGCCTATGTGCGCTCCCATAGCTGTCAACTTAAGGGTTATAGGTTAAATTGTAACCATAGCTCATAAGTATGGCGCTTGCTTTTACACTTCGTCATGCGACAGCTTGCAAGCGCCCGTTGAATGGTTTGGAGTGCTAGACATAACCGGTCAAAGTCCTGCAAGACACTGGCTAAATGAAAGGCATGTTTGCGAACTACTTGACTCGCTTGGTGCAAACTGCGTTCGGGATGCTCCCAAAGCTCGGTTAAGAAGACCCAATGTTGGATGAGCATGGCAATTAATTTGGCGTAAAACTCGGTTAAGATCTGCCAAGGGTGCGTGCTGCGCGACTCATCAATCCCCCCATCACTTTTCCAGAGCTTGAATAGGATTTCAATTTGCCAGCGACTGCGCCCGAGGACGAAGGCTTCCGCCACCGTCAATAACGCACGGGGAACGTTCGTAACATACAGTGTCCACCCACACAGGTCTAAGCGCTCTTGGCTGACGGCTTGCCCTTTGCGCCGTGCTTCGTGCTGTAACCGCTCCCGGCGGTCTTGCGCCACAGCATCGGGAACGCGCTGCGCGAGTAACCGGCATGGCAGTTGCGCCACCGCCCCTAAGTAAATATCCCAATCCACGACTTCGGTCACTGTTTTGGGTAGACAATCGCGCAACAACAATGGGTCACCTTTTAAGGTGCAGACATCCGTCCCCGCTTTTAGGCGCGATAAATAGTAAGCACCCGCCTGCTGCATCGCCGCAAAATCCCTTAAACTAAAATAGGCTAAGTCGCCAATGCGTAAACTGCCCGCTTCATAGGGGCGATGCCTGACTAGGGCTTGTCGATCATGCACGCAGCCACTTTGTAACAGCGGACCATCTAAGCAACCCGTCACTAAGTCGATATCCACACAGATTTTCACCGCCGCTTGCGTATTTTTAGAACTACTCCCCCCACTCCCTGACCAAATTGCGCCTAAACTATCCGGTAAACGGATGCTGCTACTATCGACAATCCGCACCGCACGAAAGCGTTTCAATAGCTCTAAATCGACCCGTTTGGCATGGATCACTTGCCGCAAACTCGCCGACAACACCATTTCCAGACACGCCGCTGATGCCGGATTAAAGCGTTGTGCCAACCCTTGCCGACTAATAGCGATCCCGATACTTGCCGCCGCTTGCCCTAATTCCGCGCTACTCGCGCTAGGTTGGGCTAAATAGCCAAATACTAAACTTTGCACAAAACTCGCCCCGGTCAATTTGCGCTTCCGTTTCACAAACCCACTCACTCGCCCCGCATAGAGCGCTTCTTCATTCAACACTGTTCTCATCGCTTCGGCAATTTCAGGTATAATTGTGTCCATTAGGATGCATTCCTGAGAGTTTGTTTCGCAAAAACGTATCTTCTCTGGACGGCTTCCTTTTGTCCATTCCTTAAATTGACAGCTAGGGGGCGCGACTGCGTGCGCTCCCGCCATTGGACGACCACATCGGGTCCCTACACATTGCCCGTTTATTTTATTGAATTGCATTATCATTCACACGGAATAACACGCTTCGCAATTTTCCGCGAATCGCTTGCATCCCACAAAAAAACGCGCTATAGTATTTTCGTCGGCATATACCCTACTTTGAGGCAGTCATGAGGTTTGTTGTGTGTTGTTGTCTGTGCTGTAACTCATACCATGTCAACCCATATGGTTTGTTCAGGCATGGATAGCAGCGGCTGTCCGCTTTTTCCTCTTTTGGATAAGACAAGCCCTGGCAACTATGCTGGGGCTTTTTTATTGCCTATTCACCTGTTCACATCATCATCGGAGAAAAGTAGCATGAGCCAGATTTTGAACGAAGTATTGAATGCCAATGCCGAATATGCTGCCCATTTTGATAAGGGCGATTTGGCGCTGCCGCCCGGACGTAAATTTGCCATCCTCACCTGCATGGATGCGCGGCTTGACCCAGCCAAGTATGCCGGACTCAGCGAAGGTGATGCCCATGTGATTCGTAATGCGGGTGGGCGTGCCAGCGATGATGCCATTCGTTCACTCGTCATTTCGCATAAGTTGTTAGGCACCCAAGAATGGTTTGTCGTGCATCATACCGATTGCGGCATGGAATTTTTCACCGATAAAATTATGGGTGATTTGTTGAACGACAGCTTACACACTGCCGCTGTTGGTGAAAATGGTTGGCACAATGTGCAGACCGAAGGCGGTTCGGCAGAAGGCAAATATATTGACTGGCTGACGATTGAAGACCAAACCCAAAGCATCGTAGATGATGTGCGCCGCATTCGCCAACATTCATTGGTGGCAAAAGACATTGCTATCTATGGGTATCTATACGATGTAAAAACGGGCAAACTCATCGAAATTCCCGCCGCCACTGCCGCTGGAAAACCGCTTTAGAGGTTATTCGGTTGCCTCTAAATAGCGCCGCAGCCGCCGATACGCATCATTAATTTCTTTCATGCGAAAGGCGGCTTCACGGCTATGATTGATATCCGGGTGATATTGCTTCGCCAAGAGTCGAAAGGCTTGCTTGACAGTGGCTAAATCGGCGTTATCGGCAATGCCCAAAATAGCATAATAAAATGCCAGCGGCGTTTTATCGGAGGATTTTTGAGCGCGATACGCCTGCCCGCCTGCGCCAAAATCAGCAACGTGCCATGTGCCGCACAGCAACGGTTGGTCACTCGTCACCTGCGTGCCATGCAGTGTCGCATAATCTACGACTTGCCCATGCCGGATGCGGCGCTGATATGTGCCATCCACCCGTTTAAAATGCACCGGAAAAAATAACGATTGCTGCCCATACGCTTCAAAAGCATAAATTTTATCGCCTTGCACGCTCAATAATGCGCTCATCCAATCATCGGGCAAGTACAGCGTGTTATTATCCGGCAGCAGCAGCGCCAATTGAAAAATGAACAGCGTAAAAATGTTCTTGGCAGTATTCGTGCGGTAATGATAATGAATATCAGTCAGCGGCAGCGGGCGCTCGACCATATAAATCAAAATTTCTTCGCCCGTCGTCAAATGCACTTGGATTAAATCGCCATCATCGCGTATATCGCGCACAGTCTCCGCAAAGTGCAACCGCCACGTTAAAAAAGCGGCGGCGTTCATGGTGTCGTAACGCATCAAGAGTAATTTTCTATTCTGTGAATCATTTTTATTTCAGGCTGATTATATCACTCTGAGTCAATTCAAAGCACATTTTTTGTTTTGATGCCATAATACAGTGACCAATACGGCATAGTCTTTGGGGGGACACATACCATGACCGATCATCTGGCAACACTTTATGAACGCCCGGCTGAACTGCTGCAACATCTGATTCGCTTCAACACCACCAACCCACCCGGCAATGAAACAGACTGTATCGCTTTCATCAACCAATTGCTAAAGAGCGTGGGGATTGAAACCACCTTGCTGGAAAAAGTTCCCAATCGCCCCAATCTTATCGCCCGACTGAAAGGCAGTGGCAGCCAACCACCGTTGCTGCTGGCAGCGTTCATGCGTGCCACAAGTATAGAGTAAATCATTCATAGCAATATTGATTAGATTTATATTCATTCTATCTCCTTTCTACAAAATACTTTACCGGTTTACACTTTGCTCTCTGGGCGGTAAAATGGTTTCTTGTAGTTCATAAAAGGTCATGAAAGTTTATAAATCACTTAACAGGAGGAAAACATTGATTAGAACTATAACTCAGCAGGACGCATCAGCGGTGGCAGCCTTATCGGTAGATGCTGGGCTTTTTCCGCCAGAAGAAATCGCTTTTCTCAATGAGATGATGGCAAATTACTTTAACGGTAATCAGGCAAATGGTCACCAATGCATTGTTATTGAAGAAAACGATGAACTGCTTGGTGTTGCCTATTATGAACCCGCGTTGGCAACAGACCGAACATGGTATCTGACCATGATTGGTGTGCGCCTCAATCGTCAAGGTCAGGGTCACGGCGCAGCACTGATGCAGCATGTCGAAAGTATGCTAAAAATGCAGGGGCAACGTATTTTGCTCGTCGAAACGTCAGGAACACCTGACTTTGCGCTCACCCGCAGATTTTATGCGAAACTCGGCTACGAAGAAGAAGCACATGTCCGTGACTACTATGCTCCAAGCGACGATATGGTGCTATTTCGGAAACTCCTTAACGCGGAATAATTATCCTTGTCTACCAGATTTTGGCAAAACGTCATCACCCTCTGTCCTCCCTCGGTGGTCATTTCGCTGATATTTGCCGATGCAGCTTCCTCAAGATTTTAATTTCAGTCGCACCATTCACGCCGCCGATGAACGTATTCCGGTGGATGCAGTCGCTTTTGGCACGAATGCGATTTATCAGGTCTTGCAGCGGTTTGGCAAGTAGCCCGTTAAAAGCCCATGTAACAAAATTCAAATTTGCATTTTCCAAAACAGCGCGTTATAGTACATGCCAATTCTAAAAAGCGTAATAGGCGAACCCGTTTCGGTTCGCCTATTTCACAGCATTGTTTGTTTAATCCAGACAAATGTTGTGGCGATTCTAACTGACAGGCACGAGTCTGTACAGGTTATGGCAGATTTTCATCGCGTTCAGCGGTGTGAAGTCGGTTTTTATTTCTATTCTATAAGGGAGCAGGTATGCAAAAACGAGTCTATTTTGTGTTAGGCATGTTGACCAGCGCCGTCCTGATTTACATGTTGATTCAAAAACGATGGTCACAATGGGCGCAAGCGCAAACGTATGAGGCTGGCGTGCGCGATTTTAATGCTCAAGCTGCCGAAGACCGGGCGGCACGGCGGGCAAATATGACGCCAGAGCAGAAAATACGCCTCGAAATGATGAAACAAGAATATCGGATGCAGGCACTGGAAGAACTGGATGAAGAGGAGGAGAAAAAACGTCATGGGAAAAAGAAAACTGGAGATTGATAGAATCATTGTGCGTCTTTCTAAATGGCTAGAACGGCGCGATATTCCGCCCCACCATCGGGAATTTTTGGAAAACTTGCACGAAGATTTGATGATGGGCAAGAGCGAAATAGATGAATTGCTGTGGGACGCTGAATTACGCGGCATTCGTAATCCGGCATTTCCGGGTGATTTAATCGGTTGGTTGGATGATGATTTTGGCTTGGATGTCTATGGTATCGAAAAGGATGACGATGACGATACCGAAGCCGATAAGTAACTAATTTCCGGGAACAACCCGCACTTCATAGCTCGACAAAGGTGTGAAAGTGCGGATTTTCCAAAGCTGCGGGGCAGTCATAGACTGTCCCCCACATATCTTAGCAGCATGATACCCGAAGATATGCCGCATGTTGACACCGGATTATCGGCTGGCGTTACATCCCGTCGCCAGCAGGCGATTTGTGGCAGCGCGGCTATTCTTCGCTCGGCTGTTTTGGCACGCGCCAGATAGAGGCAGTCGCCCCCATAGACCGGCACGCTTCTTGCGTGACATCAAAAAAGCGCCCAAAGGTTTGCCGTGCGCCTTCTTCGATGGTGCCTTCAATCAGCCAGCCAATCGGATGGTCGCTCACGAGTCCGGCACTCACGGGGTCAGTTTCTAGGATGAATTTGTAATGGTCGCCCGCGTCTTCAATCGTGCCTTTAAATTCCTGCCCAAATTTTTCGTTCAGAACTCTCCAACCGGATAAAATGGCGCTCAACCCCATCTTAATTTGCGTTGCAGGGGGCAGTAATTTTGCCGCTAACACGGCTGCCATATTAAAGACGCCGCTTTGATGCTCGATGCCTTTTTTGGCACTTTCGCGCCCGATGCGCGTGACCATGCCCTTGCCCGGACGCCCATAAAAATTGAGCAAGCCAGCATTGAGCTTGGCATAATCGCCATAACTAATGCCCACCCCCGGCGGCTCTAAATTATCGGGCGGATAATTATCAATCAGGTAGTCCAAACCTGCATCGCGCAAGACGACTTTTAGCCCCTCATGCCCCACCACCTGCTCGGCGGCTTCCAACGCCCAGCGCATATAAGCATCATTGATTTTTAGGTGTGCTACCGGGTCATCATCCCGGAATGTGATTTTAATTGCCATTGTCCATCCTTTGTCACCGCTTGAATGGTTCTATCCACAACCCTAAATATAAAGGATAATTTTTCTTTGGACAATCAATTTTCGTACAGGATATTTTTTAGTGCCGTCATCTTCCTACCCCACTCGTTTTTGGGTACTGCTCATTTGCTCTGTGTTTCAACAGTTGGCGGCATCGCTCATCTGGCCCTTCATGGCGCTGTTCATCTTAGAGCAAACTAGCGCGGCGCTGTCGGCGGTGACGGTGCTGCTCTCGATTCAAGCGGTTTCGAGTTTGGTTGGCACATCGCTGATTAGCGCCTTGATGGATGTGATTGGTCGCCGCCGCCCGATGCTGGTGGGTTTAGCCGCCATGAGTATCGTGTTATTGCTGATGAGCCAAGCACATGAGTTATGGCAGTGGGCAATTCTGATTGCAGCGTATGGCACGCTGCATCCGGTGTTTAGGGTCGGTTCAAATGCGATGGTTGCCGATATTGTGCCGCCCGAACAACGCACAGGCGCATATGCACTCTTGCGAACCGGCGCAAATGTAGCCATTGCGACAGGACCCGCTGTAGGCGGCATTTTCATCGCGCAATCGCATTTATTCGGGTTCACCCTAGCCGCCTTTTTGAATGTGGCGCTGCTGCTGCCTGTGGCTATTTTCATTGTGGAAACGCTGCCCGGTAAACGCAAAACCGATGAAAAAGCCAAAATTGGCACTCAAAGTTTATGGCGCGATAAGCCGTTTTTGATGTATATAGCGATTTTCGCGCTATTGGAAGTGGCGGCGGCGTTGGTGTTTAATCTGCTGGCAGTCTATGTGAATCAGCAGTTTAACATTCAGGAAGATGGGTACGGGCGCATTCTGGCGATTAACGCGCTGATGGTGGTGCTGTTCCAATATGCCGTCACACGCATCACGATTCGGTGGCAGCAATTCCCCACCATCGCCCTCGGTGCGGTGTTTTATGCGCTGGGCTTAGTCGGCTTTGGGTTATCCACGACCCCCACGATGTTTTCCGTGAGCATGATTGTGATGACAATTGGCGAATTAATTGTTGCGCCAACCTCAACGGCATTGGTGGCAAACATGGCACCCCCGGCAATGCGGGCGCGGTATATGGGGTTGTATGCGCTGGCATTCACTTTTGGTACAGGCGTTGGACCCTTGTTCGGTGGCATTTTAAGCGAAGCCTTTGCCCCCAACGCGATTTGGTTTGCCGGGGCGTTAGTGGCGCTTATTTCCGCACCGGGCTTTTTGTTATTGGGGCTTTCGTGGCAACCAAAGGTGCATGATGAATAGCTTTAAGAGGTTAGTTTAGATTTGTAATATATCATAATTTTGAACCACTGAGAACACCGAGCGCACCGAGAAAAATCTTTGCTTCTTTTGCATTTTTGCAGTTCAACGAAGAATTTTATAACGCATTCGCGCCCGAATTTTCAACATATTGAAAAAATGATTCATGCGGAGAAATTCATCAAGTTCGGTGCGTTCTTCTGAGGTGAGATAGTCTTTGCGATTTTGCTCCAGCAAATAACTCAAACGTTGTTCCAGCAATTCGGATGGTTTAAAAGCAATAATCTGTTCCGGGGTTGGGGTTGATGACAGAAAATCAATGATTTCGGCAAATAATGTGTCTTGTTGAGCAATCATGATGTTTCACACCCAGTATCTTTTCTTTTTGATTATACACAAAAACAAGGTACTTTTTGCCGTTCTGTGGTGACTAAAATCACACTCGCCGTAGTACCAAACGCACGGTTTCGGCATTCGGGCTTAATAACACACGCTTTGCCCACAACGTCGGAATCGTCTGTATCACATCTGCCCCGACGATAGCGCGTTCAACCAACATTAAGCCAGCAGCGGCATAATGCAGCATTAAACTATCCACAGTAGCCAGCGTGAAAGCCGGTAAATCACGCAGTTCCAGCGGCACGGGGTCATCAAAAATATTGTAATTGAACAACATCGTCAGCGTCGCATTGGGCTTCGCTAGACGGGCAAGCGCATTCAAAATAGTTGCATCTGCCAGCACCAAGCCGCGTAACAAACTGCCCCAAGGAAAATTGACCGTGATACTATCGGCGCTGTTTTCCAGTTCCGGCGGCAAATTTTCGATGGCACTGATGACATACAGCGCGTTGGCGAGTCCCCCTTTGGCGGGTTTTTTATAAATTTTGGCGGCATTTTCCACCAAATTTTCGCGGGCAGCATCCAAGCCAATGCACAACCAATCGGGATGAGTACGCGCCAATTGATAAATAAATTTGCCGTCCCCTGTGCCAATATCCACCGCCACATGCGAATAGCGGGTGGCTAATGCCGCAAAATCAACATGAGACAATGTATCCGATTTTTTGCCTTTAAGAATTTCCATAACCACACATCAGAGCAGGTAGATTGCCCATGTAAACCAAAAACTTTGCCAAAGCATAGCGCATAAATCGGACTACTTCCATACATCCAACCTGCCTATAATGGTCGTTAGGTCATGAGCATCACCAACAAAAATTCATTCTCTAAAGGATACCACGACATGGCAAAACGTTTCTTTTTCATCATTGTGCTGCTGCTGGCATTATTTACGGGAACGCTCTTGGCGCATGAAGGGCGCGAAGTGGGCGAATACGAATTGGCGTTTGGTTGGCGCAATGAACCCGCTTATGTTGGTTTCCCCAATGGTCCCGAAGTGTTCATCAGTTTTCACAGCGATGAACACGGGCAAGAACACAGTAGTGATGATGCCCATAGTGATGAAGATAAATTAGCCGAACTCGAAGTCGCCTTGCAGGCGGAAGTCACGTTTGGACCTGCAACCCGTACCTTAGAATTACGCCCGGCGTGGGGTGAACCGGGGCATTTTATCGCAGATATGATTCCCACCCGCCCCGGCGATTATACCTTTCGTGTATTTGGCACGATTGGCGAAACCGCGGTGGATGAAACTTTCTCATCGGCAGATGGGCAGTTCAGCAGCGTTGAACCGGTAGATGCCATCCAATTCCCAGAACCCGACCCGACCCTTGCCGAATTGTTGGCACGCATCGAAGCGTTAGAAGCGGAAATTGCGGCACTAAAGGGCGAATAGTTTTTAGCTGTTGACTTGTGGGCGACCACATCGGGTCGCCCCTACGAATAGACCGTTTCGGGTAGGGGATGACCTGTGTGTCATCCCAAAAATCATCAAAATATTCTTTTTTACTTTACACTTTCATCTTTTAGCGCCTGTTTTAGATGTGTTATTTACCGCAATTTTGAACCACAGAGACACCGAGAACACCGAGATTTCACTGAGAGATAAGACAAAAGAGAAAAACTGTGATAATTTTTGCCTGTGTTCTTCGCATATTTATGAGTCTAAAGCGATATAGTAATGGATTATTACATTTACAGAACAGCCTTTTAACTTTTAACCTCTAACTTTTAACTTGGTCTTATGAAACCCATCGCACGCTTTGCCCTATTGTTCTTCATTTTAGTAGTTGCCTTCCCGGTTCATGCCCATGCTAATTTGCTGCGGTCAGAGCCGGGCGCAAACACAGCCTTAAAGACCACACCCAATGAAATTCGCTTGTGGTTCAGCGAGCCATTGGAAGCTAATTTCAGCACGATTGAATTACGTGATGGCACTGGTGAGCGTGTTCTAACAGCACAAACGCTGGTGGATACCGCCGATGATAAACAATTGGTGCTGCCGTTAGAGACACTGCCAGATGGTTTTTATACCGTCTCGTGGCGGGCGCTCTCTAAAACCGATGGGCATTTGACGCAAGGCAGTTTCCCGATTGCGATTGGCGCGGTGTATCTCAACAATGTGCCAACATTGCCCAAAATGGAAACCATCCCTGTAGAAAGCGCGGCGATTCGCTGGCTGAATTGGCTGAGTTTGGCATTATTCACGGGCAGTCTGGGCTTTATGTTGTTTGTATGGCAACCTGCGCTGAATCGTGAGCGAAAAAATGAGGTTGTCCCGCTGGTGCGTCTGCGCCGCATGATTTTTGCGGGTTGGTTGTTGACAGGCATGACCACGATTTTGCTGCTGCTGATGCAAGGCATGACCGTTTCCGGCGAGTCGTTGGCGACGGTGGTGATAAATCCAATCCTGCTGTCTATTATCACCGAAACGCGCTTCGGGGCTTTGTGGTTGATACGAGTCGGATTGTGGTTATGCGCCGGGGGAATTTTATTCATCTGGCAGCGTGACCGCCTGCGCGACCAAGTAGTGTTTGGGTTGAGCATTGGCATGATTGCCACCGTCAGTTTATTCAGCCATGCCAGCAGTGTGGAAGAACCCGCCGCCGCAGTGATAGCTGATTTTCTGCACGCGCTGACGATGAGTGCGTGGGTGGGCGGGTTAATTGCCTTCTTCAGCGTGATAGGTTCTGTAAAATCCAACCCCACCCCCGACCCCAGACAGCCGTCGCAAGGGGCTTCTCCATTGTATAGAGAGGGGGGATTGGCAGTTCTTAGCACACTGACGGGGTATTTCTCCAATTATATGCGCGTGACGGTAGCAGCATTGATGCTGACAGGGGTATATGCAGCGTGGTTGCAAGTGGGGTCGTTGAATGCCCTGCTAACAACGCTGTATGGGCAAACTTTATTGCTAAAACTGATTTTGATAGCACCTTTAGTATTGATTGCCGCCATCAATTTATTGTTGACACACAAAGGCTTGGCGGCGGGGCAAGTCATTTGGTCGCGGCGCTTGCGGCGATTGGTGATGCTGGAAATTGCCCTCACCGTCAGTATTTTGGGTACAGTGGGCGTGATGACCGCGATTTCGCCGGCACGGGGAACTGCCGCCTTGCGCGATATGCCGCAAGCACCCCCTGCCCCACCGCATTTTATGCAAACGCAAACTGCCGAGGGCGTCAATATTACGCTGCATATTGTGCCGGGTTGGGTCGGTGACAATACGTTTGCCTTGGTGCTGAATGATACAGATGGCAATCCCGTCAAAGATGCTTCGCGCGTGCGTTTACAATTTGATTATCAAAGTGAAGATTTGGGACGCAGCGAATTACGTCCTGAACATAGTGCGGGTGGCATTTATCAAATCGAAGGTGCGAATTTGACCGTGCCGGGCGATTGGCGTGTGCGCGTGATGGTGGCCCGTCCGGGCGAATATGATGCGGTGGTGGATTTTGCGCCGCAAGTGCCGCCTGCCCCATTACCACCTGCACCAGCGAATGTTCAACTCTATCCCGAAAAATCACTATATGCTGCCTTTTCTGTGGGATTGGGAATTATTGGCATCGGTGCAAGTCTGGTATTGATACGCCAACGCCAAGGTAACACTGGCACATATTTTATGAGCGTGGTTTGGCTCATCGGCAGCGGCTTGATTATTTTGGGCAGTCTGTCAGCCGTATTTTCTAGCACACCCATTGTCACCGCAGATGTCGCTCAATTTCCGGCGGATACCCCTGTGAAATTAGCCATCGCCACGCGGGCAGAACTACCGACGTTGGTCACACAAGCAGGTCAATTACTCGTGCCAAACGAAAATGGCGCGTGGAAATCGGTTGAATTTGAAAGTGCCATTCGCAATATTTTTATTGAAGATAGTGGCAGGCTGTGGGCAGCCACTGATAAAGGCGTGTATACCTATGCTGAAAATGTGTGGGAACAACGCACTGATATGGCAGTTGAACATCTGACGCTCATGCATGGGTTTATCTTTGCATCGGGCGACGCCGGTATGACACGCACCGAATGGGGCGGCACATTTTATACGCGCCGCTTGGCAACGCCCATTGCCGGAAATGCCGAGGAATTGGTCATGCTCGGCAATCATGACCATATTGTGCGCGTGGATAATGCGCTTTTCAGCACGCCCGATTTAGGTTTAACGTGGGTTCCGCTGGCGAATGCGCCGGAAAATATCGTGTATATCAGCGTGACGAGCGAAGGCAATTTATTCGCCAGCACCTTAGACGCTGTTTACGTGTGGAAATATGCCGATAAAACGTGGCAGGTTCTCCCCACCCCGCCCAAAATGCCTGTGACTGATGCCAAAATTTTCGATGAGCGCCTGTATATCATCGCCGATGGCACGCTGTATAGACGCCAGAGCGATTCATGGGCAAGCGTTGGCGATGAACAGGCAACCTATAGCGCCTTGGCAGTGCAGTATCAAAAAGGCTTGTGGGCGCTGGATGCTGCCAATCAACGCTTGTGGTTCACAGCCGATGGCGCAGCATGGGAGGCGGTGGAGATTGGCTTTTAGTGGTTGTGGTAGATTTAGTGCTGAGTGCTGAGGACTTAGTGCTGAGTCAAAAGCCGCAGTCAAGTCGCCAATTTTTACTTCTAGCTGTGATGCTAGGACACTATAGTGAAAATCTCTCTGTGAAGCCTCCGTGCGCTCGGTGTCTCAGTGGTGATATTGGTTTTTCTTTGCGGCTTCGCGGTTAATATTTTTCTTCGTGGTTGAATCAAAAAAAGGACAGGTAGGAAAGCCTGTCCTAGCAACTCGTAATTTACATCAGCTTTTTATTGATCTGTTGGAAAACTCGCTGAATGCCTCGATAAACGCCTCCGCCTATACACGTCCGGCAGCAAGCCGTACAATGACTAGCGAAACACAGCGTAAGCCATGTTTCTGTGCTTTGCATCAGCCTTTGGTCTGCAAATACTGCGGCTGATGCCCGTTATGGGTAACAAGGTGGCAAAGCGGCGATACAGCAATCTTCGACAATTGTCATCGCTGCCCGCCCCAATAGGAAAACTATAGCGAATTTGGGAATAAAATGCAAGCAATTGGCGAGAGGAATTTTGACGATGTTTGCTCCGGTACATCATGTTTGGACGGCAGAAGATTATTTGGGTTATCAAGAAATATTTGATAGCAAACATGAATTTTTGGATGGGTCAGTGTATGCGATGGCGAGCGCGAGTGAAAGCCATAATCGCATCACCATCAATACGATTACCGCCCTGCATACCCAATTACGTACAGGCGGATGCAGCGTTTTTGGTTCGGATATGCTGGTGCAAGCACCGGGTTTATTTGCCTATCCTGATGTGAGCGTGGTGTGTGGCACGCCGCAGTTTTTGGATGATAAGCGCAATGTGCTGTTGAATCCGATTCTCATCGTCGAAGTGCTGTCGCCAGCTACCGCACGCTATGACCACGGCGAAAAATTCCAGCGGTATCAGCAAATTGCCAGTTTGCAGCATTACCTCCTCATCGCCCAAGACCAAGTACAAATCGAACACTCCGTCCGGCAAAGTGATGACACTTGGCTGCTGACCGAAATCCGTGACCTTAGCGTCAGCATTGAAATCGCTTCGCTGGCGGTGCTGGCTTTGACGGATGTGTATGAAAAGACGGATTTGGGGTGATAGTCAAAAAGCGTATAGAACTAAATCAGCATAAATTTTTGCAAAACGTTGTTTATAATTGAATTAAATGCAAATTGGACATTGAGAAAATCAAATGGAAATGGTTGAAATCACAATAAAAGTACCCAAAGATTATGTTGATGAGGCGGCAGATTTCGGGATGCTTGAGCCTGAAATACTTGGGCGCATCCTGCGCGATGAATTGGATAAGCGCATTATGAAGTTTGTGGATGACGAAGTGAAAGCTCACCGTGCTGAACAACGGGCGAAACAATCCCAGGATAACCCGGCATGATGCGATATTGTCCGCGATCCAAAAGATAAAAAAGTTCTGGAAGCTGCGATAGGCGGGAAAGCTCTTTATATCATATCCGGTGATGAAGATTTGCTTGTTATGCGAAAATATAGGGATATTATCATGATAAGCGCCCGCGATTTTCTAGAACAACTTAAACCTGACGAGTCATCATAGGTTTCAGAACAAGAGCATTCATCTTCCCACTTTCATCTTTTAACTTCCCCTTCTAACTTTTCTCTTGTTTCTCCGTCAATTTTGCCAGCAGTGCTGCACCAATCACGGGCGAATAGAGCGCCTCCGGCAGCATGGACAAATCCAGCCGAGCGCATAATTTTTCGGTCAGCGGATTAAAGATTTGCAGCATCCCCCCGGCAAAAGCAATGCGCGGTTGCTTCAGCTTGAGGCGCTTGTTAATCGTATTCACCAGCGTCACCAATTCGCGCACGCCGCGTTCAACGATGCGGTTAGCGACTTTATCGTTCATGCCTGCCGCGTGTAATACCAACGGCGCGAGTGCCGCAATCTCACGGGTGCGCGGCTGCCCGGCATGATACACCCACGTTATCAGCGCCCGTGCATCTGGCAAATCCAGCGTCCGCAGCACCGCCGCCGCCAACGAAGAACTGCTTTCGCGTCCATCTGCTACCGCGATAAGATGCCGTAATGCCTGCAAGCCCAACCAATAACCGCTGCCTTCATCCCCAAGCAAGTAACCCCACCCGCCCGCCTGTGCTGTTTCGCCGCGCTCATTAATGCCAAATGCCACGCTGCCCGTTCCCGAAAGTAATAATACCCCTTGTCTTTCAGCATGAGCGCCCACCAACGCAAT
Organism: Anaerolineae bacterium; assembly: GCA_022842885.1. GTDB lineage: Bacteria > Chloroflexota > Anaerolineae > Aggregatilineales > Phototrophicaceae > JALHOR01. Next base: position 9,589 of record JALHOR010000073.1, on the reverse strand, counting down.
CTCAAAATCAGAACTGGGGACAATGCGCGTCGTGGGCAACACCGGGCGCAAAATATCATTCAGCCATTCGGTGGCGTGCGATGATGACGCCCCCGCCACACCAATCGCCACTGCCCGAATCGCGGCAGCATCACATTGGGCATGTTGGAGCGCCCGTTGAATACCCTGCTGAATGCGCTGCTGCGATACTTCTTTGCCCACCACCACCGGATTCACTGATTGATTATCATGATAATCGCCCACCATTTTGAGCGATTCATTGACCACCGCCACCCGCAGCGTTGAACCGCCGCCATCAATGCCCATGAAGAATGTCATACTTAGGCTGCCTATTCGCAAAAAATCATGTTGAAAAAATGCCTGCAAGATTGTTATAACGCATTTGCCAAAATTCGCAACAGCACAAACATATTCACGATGTGCTTATAACCATCACACAACACAGGCTTTGTGTATCTTCGCCCTATTGCAGTTTATAATATAAAGAATTATTTTCCACAAATCATCGGTATTTTTATGCTCACTGAACAAGCCAATCCGAACACCCTCACGATTGACCAAATCAGCACACAAGAGATTTTGCAGCGCATCAATCAAGAAGATATGACCGTTGCGTTGGCAGTGCAGCAGGTACTCCCGCAATTAGCGCCTGCCGTAGATGCGATAGTGGCACGCATGGAAAAAGGCGGACGTTTAATTTATGTTGGCTCTGGCACTAGCGGCAGATTAGGCGTTTTAGATGCGGTTGAATGCGTGCCGACGTTTGGCGTGCCACATGGACTGGTCATTGGCATGATTGCTGGCGGTGTGCGGGCTTTAACCCAAGCCATCGAAGGTGCGGAAGACGATACCAATGCTGGACGCGAAGATATGCTCTCGATTACGGTGAGCGCCCATGATGCTGTCGTGGGCATTGCTGCTAGCGGCGTCACGCCCTATGTGTTAGGCGCAGTTCAAACAGCACAGGAACATGGCGCAATCACGATTGGCATATCATGTAATGTGCCAGCACCCCTATTGGATGCCGTTCATTTTCCAATTGCCATCCCAGTGGGACCCGAAGTGATTGCTGGCAGCACGCGCATGAAAGCTGGCACTGCCCAGAAATTGCTGCTGAATATGCTCAGTACAACTGTTATGGTCAAATTAGGTAAAGTCTATGGTAATCTTATGGTAGATGTGCAAGTGACCAATGCCAAACTCGCCCGCCGGGCGCAATGGTTGGTCAAACAGATTGCTGAAGTTGACGACAGTACCGCCGCTGACCTACTGCTAAAAGCGGGGAAAAATGTCAAAATAGCCGTCATCATGCACAAACGCGGCGTCAATGCTGAAGAAGCGCGGGCGTTGTTGCAACATGCCGGTGGGTGGTTACGACAAGTCATTGGGTAGCCACAACAGTCTAGCATCTCAATTTACACCAAGGATATTTTACAGTGTCCGTCACGAATCATTGGCTGGTGCAAGACCATATTCTGTTATGTGTCCTTGATGAAATTAGTTCTGTGGAAGAAGTCTTATTATGGGAGCGTGAGGTTATTGCCATCTTGTCACAATATCCCAATCAGCGTGTTCACCTCATTTATGATGCCCGTATCGCGCAGCAATTGCCCAAATTAACGGTCTTAGGCAATCTACGTATTAACGATTATATGTATGATAATTGGCAAATTGTGGTCGGCTTGAATCCGGTGATAAAAATGATTGCCAATGTGACGGGATATGTGTTAAAAAGTCGCTTGAAACTCACCGCCGATATGCCGGAGGCGCTGGCATTCTTACAGCATATGGATGATGCATTACCCGATTTAAAAATAGCATGGCAGCAATTTAATTCCAGCAACACCTAATTTTTCACTCCACAGGACGAATCACTTTGAATAACCTACTCATCCATAATGCCCGGATTATCACCGCCCAGCAAGTTTACGCACCGGGCTGGCTGCTGGCACGGGCGGGCATTATCACGGCGTATGGCGCGGGCGCACCACCGGATACCCCCGCAGATACCGTCATTGAAGCGGAAAATTTGACGCTGCTGCCGGGTTTTGTGGATGTGCATGTGCATGGCGCGAATGGCAGCGATACGATGGATGCCAGTGTAGATGCCTTGCATACGATGGCACAATTTTATGCGCGGCATGGGGTCACAGCTTTTTTAGCGACCACTTGGACAGACTCGCAAGAACGCATTACCGCTGCACTGAACGCCATCAAAAAATATATGGCAGCCCCCCCTACCCCCAAAGGTGCAGCATTGATGGGCGTCCACCTAGAGGGTCCCTACATCAACCGGGATAAAGGCGGCGCACAAAATCTGGATTTGATTCGGCGGGCTGACCGTGATGAAGTGCTGCCTTGGTTGGAGATGGGCATTATTCGCCTCATTTCACTCGCGCCCGAATATCCTGAAAATCATTGGTTAATTCGGGAATGTGTCAAACGCGGCATCACCGTCTCGATTGCCCATACCAACGCCACCTATCAGCAAGCACGGCAAGCCTTTGATATGGGCATCAATCATGCGACGCATACTTATAATGCCATGACGGGACTGCATCATCGTGACCCCGGCGTGTTGGGTGCAGTGCTAACGACCCCCACAGTTCGCTGCGAACTCATTGCCGATAATATTCATGTGCATCCCGCCGCCATGAAACTGATGTGGGAGGTCAAACGCCCCCATCATGTTATGCTTATCAGCGATGCTATCCGTGCCGCTGGCAGACCTGATGGCGATTATCCGGTAGATAATCGCACTGTATTAGTCCGCGATGGTGTGGCACGCTTACCCGATGGCACATTGGCGGGCAGCACCTTAACCTTAAATCGTGGGGTGTATCATTTTATGCAGGCAACCGGGGAACCTATAGAGCATGTCTGGCAAACCGCCAGCCTTAATCCAGCGCGGGCGGTGCATCTGGCACACCGCAAAGGCAGCATAGAAATTGGCAAAGACGCCGATATGATACTCGTCAACGACCAACTTCAGGTTCATAAAACCATCATCGGCGGCGAAGTTGTGTTTTCGCTCTAAATGTTAATTGGCTCTTTTCAACACTTATTCCATTATGCGCTAAGGTTGTGATAATGTATCACATTGAAAAAGAAATTGCTGAACAACCGGAAGTTATCGCCCGTTTGCTATTAGAAGAACGCGATAATGTTGCTACGATTGCGCGGGCTATCCGCGACTTTAATCCAGCATTTGTGCTGATTGCCGCCCGCGGCACGTCAGATAATGCAGCGCGATATGCTCAATATCTGCTGGGTATCAAAGCCAAATTGCCTGTCGCGCTGGCTGCCCCTTCGATTCATACGCTCTATGAAGCACAACCGCATATGGGCAAAGCACTGGTAATTGGCATTTCACAATCGGGGCGCTCTGCCGATGTGAATCAAGTAGTGATAGATGCTCGCGCTCAAGGGGCTTTGACTTTAACCATCACCAATAATCCTGATTCACCGATGGCGCAAAGTGCGGCGTATCATATCTGTTTGCGGGCAGGCGAAGAAATTAGCGTTGCCGCCACCAAAACGTATACCGCCCAATTGACTGCCATCGCTATGTTAGGCGCAGCTTTGGTGGATGATAGCAAACTGCGTGATGAAATTGGCGAACTGCCCGGTTATGCGGCGGCGACGATTAATCTTGCCGAAGATGCCGGTGACCGCGTAGAACGCTATCGGTATATGGAACGCATTGCTTTGATTGGGCGTGGATATAATTACTGCACCGCGTTTGAAATCGCCTTAAAAATCAAAGAATTGTGTTATCTCGTCGGGGAAGAATACAGCGAAGCCGATTTCCGCCATGGACCCATTGCCATGATTGCGCCCGGTTTCCCGGTGATGGTGGTCGCGCCATCGGGGGCTACCCTGCCGCTGTTGGTGGATTTGCTAGAAAATTTACAGGAACGCCGCGCGGAGTGTTTGGTCATTTCTGATGTTGCCGAAGTGCGCCAACATGGGCAGTATGCTATGTCGCTGCCAACGGGCATACCGGAATGGCTGAGTCCCATTTGCGCCGTGATTCCCGGTCAACATTTTGCGATGCGTCTAGCATTGGCGAAAGGTCACAGCGTAGACAAGCCCCAAGGCTTAAGTAAAGTCACCATCACGCGATAAGTGCTGCATCCGATAAGTTGCTTAAAATACCGACCTCACCCCCCAACCCCCTCTCTTGTAGGAGAGGGGGAGTCGCGGAAGGGCAGTGTCTACGCGCCCCTCTGCGCGGCGGGGGTGAGGTTAAGAACACAGAAATCAAAAGATTTACAGGACAAAGCACTAAGAAACAAAAAAGCTAATCTCTGCAAATCGAAAGTCTTTCTTATGCCGGATATGCTAGTCAAATTGTATACCCTGCCACCGCTACAGCCGGACATCGAAGCGCAGGCAGCGCAGGGCATTGTGCTTCGCCGTGCCATCACCCCAGAAAAACATTTTGTTCTGAACTTTGTTCGCAAGCATTTCAGCGAATTTTGGGTGAGCGAATGTGATGTCGCCTTTAGCCGACTGCCAGTAGCGTGTTTCGTCGCCATTGAAAATGCTGAAACCGTAGGCTTTGGGTGTTATGATACCAGCGCCAAGGGATTTTTCGGTCCCACAGGTGTCAGTGAAACTGCGCGTGGACGTGGCACAGGCAAAGCATTACTTCTCGCGTGTTTACACGATATGCTGGCACAAGGGTATGGCTATGCCATTATTGGCGGCGTGGGACCCGCCGATTTTTATGCCAAAGCCTGCGGCGCAACCCTCATCCCAGACTCATCGCCGGGCGTGTATGCTGGATTATTGCGGAAATAAGGGCGCGATTATTGCCCAGATTTATGCCGTAGATGCACGAACAAACGCCCGAAGTTCTTATCGTCTTTTTCAATCCGATGGTACATGCCACGAATATGCTTCTGATTCAAGAAACGCAGCACATGCTTTTTGAGTTGCCCGCTGCCTTTACCGGGAATAATTTCAATTAGTTCGATTTTTTTCTCAACAGCATCCCGCATGATACGCTCTAGTTCACGCTCAATTTCTTGCCCACGATTATAAATGTCGTGCAAATCTAGTTTTAGCTTTGCCATCGTCTATTTTCCTTTTCGTATGCCCGATTTATGGCATAAATACATGGACTATTGTTCAGCATCCAACACGGTAATTTGACCCAGTGTAATCAAATCGTTTGTTTCACCAGTGGCGATATGGATGCCAGCTAAACGAGTGCTGGTTTGCCAATCATAAACGGCAATCCGCAGCGTATACACCCCCGCCGCTAAACCCGCTAGGTCTATTTTCGGCTGCATCATGACAAAACGTGTCGTGTTCAATCCAGTATCTGCCTGCGCCACAAAGTTGCCATCCGCATCAAATAGGTATGCACCGACGACATATTGATTAGAACTGATATTGGGCGCAATCGTCCATGCCATCGTCAGCGTCAGCGTCGCTTGTGCAGTTTCGGGGAGAGCGTCCAAGCCTGTTAGCTGAATGCCCTCGCCAAATTCTAAGATGATTGTATCCGTTAGACAAAATGCTGCCGATTTTGCATACAATTCCATGCCCATGATATTCGGCTGATTCACCACTAAACCGCATGAGCTATATCCGGCATTTGCTAGCAAGGTGATAAACTGCTCATGTTGGTCTGTCAAAGAGAAGCGCCAATCCATGCCATACCATACGCGCCGCGCCTGCTGCAACTGCCCCGCTATCCAATCCCGATATTCTGGGTCAAAGGCGCTAATGGTGATGAATGATTTCATCGGAATTTCATGCATGGTATATTCAAAACTCATCGCGTCGTCATGCGCCCGTTCTCCGGCATAATAGGCAAAAATATCGTTCTCATCGCCGGCAACACCCTGCGCTTTTAAGACATTCACCAACGTGCGCCAGCGGGGAATTTCGCCATACCAGCCTTTTTCTGTCATGAAGTAACTATCAAAATTGGCATTAATCCCCCCAACGAGCCACACTATCGGCACAATCGCTATTGTGATGTTTTTTAGATAAGTGGCTTGTCTTGCACTGCGCTTTGGAAAGTATGCGCCTAATCGTTGCCCTATCTCATGAGCGATTGCCAACATCCCCGCGCCCACCAGCACCGCCAAGGGACTCCACAACACCAAGACATAGCGCACTTTGGTAAATTCAATCAAATTGGTGCGGACTTGCAACGCCAATACCAACAACCACCCCACTATAGACACCATGACCAACCAGCGGGCTTGTCCACCGCGCCGCCAACCAATGATACTACCCGCTATCAGCAACACCAGCAGCAGCACAACCGCACTGTTCCCGGCATAATTTGCGATAACAAATGCCAAATCGGGCAGGCTTAAGGCTCTTGCACGCACATCATCCCAGCCCGCATACCGCCCAAAGCCGCGCATAAACCCAATGAGCGACGGCAAAAAAACGACACCCATCATCACCCATAAAAATGCGATATACCCCCAGCGGCGCAGATTGAAACTGCTCGTAGTTTTTATAAGCATTCGCTGCGCCAAAATCGCGCCATGAAAAAGCGCCGCCGCCGCAATTAAAACAATGGCATAATAATTCGCGTACAGGAGTCCGGCACCACTGAGTATGAAGGTGAGGCTAAGAGGAATAGAGGGCAACTGTACGCGAAACCATAAACGTTGATACGACCACAACCAAACAGCAGCCAGCAAAACGACAATCGAATAGGTTCTGGCTTCATGGGTATACCAAATGAAAAAAGCCGATACGCTTAAAAACACAGCAGCATAGACACCCACTCGTTTAGAATAACAGGCACACCCCAAACGATATGTCATGGCTACTGCCAAAACACCTGCCAGCAGTGATAAAGACCGTATCGCCAATTCTGACCACCCAACCAGACTCCCCCACCCAGCCAATAACAAGGGATACCCTAAGCCTTGGGTAGGGTCATAAAACACAACTCGGTTCAATACTTCTGATGGCGATAACTCCCCAAAATGTGACCCCCCTGCCACATACACCGACCAGATTTCATCGTACCATAACCCCTCAGCATCCAAACGATGTGTTCCAAGCAAGGTTGTGATGAGCAGCAATGGCACAATCCATAACCACTCATGATAAGTTTTAAAAGATGTCACAATCTCAAATATCCTATATTGGGTTTGGTCAAAGACTTTATCCAAAATGATGTGTTATTTTGTTTATTGACTATGAGAAATTTCATCACTTAACACAAATTCTCCCACAACAACGCCAGTTTGCCATGCATAAACCACCAGCCGCAACCGATAATCTCCTGTTGGTACGTTGGTCATCTCTAATTCAGAAATTAAGGTCGTAAAATGACTATGCGATAACCCATCGTCTTTTTGGGCTATCAAGTTACCCGCAGTATCTAACAATTGCACACTCACTGAATAAACATTGGACGGAACATGCGGTTGCAATGTCCAACTGGTTGGCACGATTAGCTTATTATCTGTCGAGATGATTTGATATGCCCGTAAACTTATCCCCGCCGCAAATTCAATGATGGTGTCGTCTTGGGGGCAAAAAGCAGCATAACGCCCATAAAGCGTCAATATTAATTGCGTATCATTCACCACTTGATCGCATCTTATCAGCTTGGTCAACAATGAATCAAAAATCGTATAGGCATCTGTTATCGGCTGGCGTTTATCCACCCCATACCACACCCGATGCGCTTGCTCTATATGCGTCAGCGCCCAATCCAGATGCATTTCATCCAGAAAAATCGCACTCTGGAAATGGGGCATCACAACATCATGTGTAGAATGCTCAAAACTGAACTGATTATCATAAGCGGCTTTAGGCGTTCCGGCATAAAACACAAAAACATCCTGCGGCTGCCCTTCGGCTTGTAAAATTGTCGTCATCGTCCGCCAACGCACTGTATCCCCACCATCCAGCGCCCGCAAAAAATCAGCATCCCAATACACCCGCAGCCCATTCGCAAACCACACCGTAATCATGCCGATGCCTAGTATCAGCATGATATTCCGCCGCCCCGTGAAACGTTGATAAAGCACGGCTGATAATCGATGAACTAGAATGGCGCTGCTTAATGCCAACGGCACCCACAACACCAAAATATATCGCGCCCGATTCGGCTCGATAATTTGCAAAAACGCATTCGCCGCCAATACCCCTGCCAACAACACCACCGTTAGCGCCACCATCCATTGCGCCCGAAGCACAGTTTGGGGAGAAACATCACGATGTTTACTCCAAAACACCGCTACCGCACCCACACCTAATACCCCCAACAGCACTACCCCTACGCCCGGCATATCCCAATTCAAAAAATAACGCCCGATACTATCCAGCAAATCCAGCGTCGTTAAGGATCGTTCATGCACATCGCTTCGGGTTGCAGTTCGGGCGATACTTTGCATTAGCACCGGCAACCAAGGCACAAACAATAACGCCACCACCAGCGCCAACAGCACAATTTGCCACCACCGCCGCCCAATAAACCCTCTGTTTTTTTGGGAGATGAGCGCCCAAATACCAAGCCCCATATGCATAATGCCCAACGCCAATAACAGTGTTGCCGCAAAATAATGGGTATAGAGCAATCCCAAACCCCCTATCACCCAACCAACAGACACCCTTATATTTGCCAGTATCATCCATTGCGGCGGCTTACCAGACGGGGAAAACATAAGTCGCCCATAGCACCACAACACCAATACTGCCGCCAGTGTGACAATGCTAAAGACACGGAGTTCATGAAGATAATTGATATAAAACGTATTGACACTCAATAAAGCCGCCGCAATCAACCCGACACCCGGACTCAGCCACTCGCGCCCCAAGCGGTACGTTCCAGCGATAGTCAATAAACCAGCAAATAACGATAACAAGCGGGTCGCCAATTCTGACCAGCCCACCACACTCCCCCACGCCGACAGCAGCAGTGGATAAGCAATGCCTTGGTCAGGGTCATTCGTCGCCAGATGTTCCCAAATTTCGGATGGTGACATCGCCCCATAATGCGCCCCACCCGCATTAATGACTGACCACACTTCGTCATACCACAAGCCATCCATATCCAACCGCGGCAGCGTGAGTGCCATCGTCAACCATAACAGCGGCAGCAGCCACCACCAACTTGCCAACTGCCTTTTATTGGGCATGATTTTCACGATACTCTGCCAGCGCCGCTGCGCCTAACGCCGTTAATTCATAACCAATCAAATACGCATATTTTTCGTTCACGTATTCTTCCAGATAATCGCGGTCACATAAACTCACGCATAAATCCGCCGTAGCACCACCCTCATAACGCAAATCAAAACCAGCATGATTCTGTTCCGCCAGTTCCAAACAATGTATTTCTTCTATAGTCAACACCATAGAATCTCCTCGTCCCATAAAAACATTAATTTACAATTGTTTAGCAATGGTGTTATAATTGAAATAAATATTAATATGGGCAACAAAATCAGACTAGCGCGTACCATATTTGGCACTCATTATAGGATATACAGCCAATGCGTTCCCAGTTGAATTCGAGTGAACTATTTAGCAACCCTTTCAACCCTACTTCTAAGTGGTATTCCTATTGGAATTTGCTTATCAAACCGGCTGC
>JALHOR010000072.1:18319-29349 GCA_022842885.1 Anaerolineae bacterium | reverse complement strand
ACGCTGTGGCGCTTGCTCGGTGATTTGCCGCCCCTATTCACGCCAGAATTAACCATCGTAGAACGTGCAGCGCGTCCCGGATACACGCTGGAAAAATTCGCGTTTGATAATGGCGCAGGTGCAATTGTTTTTGGCTATCTGCTCATTCCCAATGGCTTGACCTCCCCTGCCCCTGCCATCTTGTATCACCACATGCACGGCAACAAATATCACATTGGCAAAGACGAATTATTCCAAAACTGGCTCACAGGCTCATATCCCGGGCAAGCATTGGTCAATGCTGGTTATGTTGTGCTGGCAATTGATGCCTACGGTTTTGGGGAACGCTGGCAGCAAGGCACTTGGGGAACGCATGAAAGCGGCGTTGCGACAGAATTATCGTTATTCAAAAAATTCTTGTGGCAAGGTAGCACGCTCTGGGGCATGATGATCCGCGATGATATGTTGGCGCTGAATGCCCTACTCGCTCGCTCGGAAGTGGATGTAAACCGCATTGGTGTCACGGGCATGAGTTTGGGTGGGTCGCGCACCACATGGTTAGCGGCATTGGATGACCGCCCGAAAGTCATTATTCCAGTGGCACAGATGACGCGCTATCGTAATTTTTTGGCACAGGGCAACATCAATCAACATGGTATTTATTATTATGTGCCGGGCATTCTAAAAGAGGATGTTCGCATGGACATGGAACTTATCGCGGCGTTAGCTGCTCCCCGCCCCCACATCATCATTTCTGGCGCTGATGACCCGCTATCCCCCATAGAAGGTATTCACGTTATCGTAGATTTTACGGAACAGATTTATCGCTTGCATCACGCTGAAGCTCATTTCCAAGCACAGTTATTCCCCGGCGTAGCCCACAAATACACGCCGGAGATGTTTGAAGCAATGTTGGCAGCATTCCAACGCTATTTATGATGCTTGTCGCGCTGGCGCATAAATGACTGCCACCACGCCGGAACTAAAAGACCGTGTTTCGACCAATTGGAGGTTAGCGGTGCTGCCTTCCTCAAAAAGCCGTTGTCCTTTGCCCAACACGACCGGATAAATCAAAAGCCGATATAGATCCACAAGGTCATGTTTGATGAGCGACTGCACCAATTTTCCGCTGCCATGAACCACCAAATTCTCACCGCCCTGCTGCTTAAGTTTGGCGATTTCTTCAATCGTATTGCCTTTGAGAATCTGCGAATTGTTCCATTCCGCTTTTTCCAACGTATTTGAGGCGACATATTTGCGCGTGCCGTTAAAATAAACGCCGCCCGATTCAACATCGGTGCGTTGGGGCCACGCCTCCGCAAAACCTTCATAGGTCACACGCCCCAACAGTAAAACATCATTCGCGGTGGTCTCTTCCCCTTTAAATCGGGCAATCTCATCATTCCAATAGGGGAACGTCCACATGGGATTTTCCATAACACCATCAAGCGACAAAAATTCAGTGACGATGAGTTTTCTCATGGGTGATTTTCCTTGTGCTGGTCAACATGTATGAGATTATCTTAAGCCAATACGCCAGCCTTGTCTTGGAAAAAAACGCAATTTAGCTCGATTTAGCAATTTCGGCGGGTGTCTGTCCCAGAAAACGTTTGAGGGCATTGGTCAAATGAGCTTGGTCAAAATAGCCCGTTTGATAAGCGGTATCGGCAATGGATATGCCTTGTTGCAAAAGTGCTAATGCTTGTTTGGCACGGTCAATTTGCTGAATCATTTTGTATGACAAGCCAGTGGCACGCACAAAATGATATTGCAACGTGCGAGGCGAAACCGCTGGCGAGCCACCCTGTAGCACTGTCGCCACAATCGGGTCATGTACGAGCAGTTTTTCGCGTACCAAACGCGCCACAAAAACATCGGCATTGTTAAAATTGGGGATTTCCCATACTGATTCATCGAGCCAAAACGATTTATGACTGATGATGGGTAAAAGTACGTCATTTCGATCCATCAGATTCTTCGGTAGCAAACTAGGCATGAATGTACCTAATCTGAACACAATCCCTAGAAATTCCCCTTCCACAGGCGATGATGCGAGTGTGGCTTTCGTTTCGGGACCGCGGACGGTGACGGTTGTTTGCCCTTCATAGCGCGATACAACAATCTCAGACCGACTCTCGGCAGCAGAGATAAAATCGCCGCCCGGTTCGCTTTGGGTATACCATATCGTTTCGATAAATGGTGAATCCAAGTAATGATAATCAAAGACAAAACTCACGCTTTGCTCCTGTTATCGTTGTACTCAATAATACTATGTCAAATGCGGCTAGCTTTATTCAATTGGCACAGTGACGCGCCACCGCCCATTTTCTAACACGCCGTCTTTCACTGGATAGGTTGTATCCGTCACAATCACAAAGGTGATAATATGATACGCCAGCGGATATTCATGATGAAGATATTTTGCGGCGGCAACAAATTCGCCATTGTTCAAGCTCACGCGCAGTTCAAGTTCGGTATACATTCCCTCTCGATATGCCAGCGTTTCGCCATCATCTTCGACAAGCTGCATCTGCGCCGCTTCGCGCACAAACACCAAAATTTCACGCTCATTATCGGCTTGTTCGCCCACATAGCGCATGATTTTTCCTGTCGGAATCATGCCACCGTCAGCAACAAATAATGGGATGCGTTCCAGCGGCGCAGCCACTTCAATCGCTTGCCCACCGTCGTACCACTGCCCGCTATAAAAATCACACCATGCTTTGCCAGCCGGCAAATAGACCCGCCGCCTCCTAGCACCCGCTTCAAAGACCGAAGCCACCAACAGATGTAACCCCAACAGAAAATCAAATGATTCGTGCCAGCAATGCGGGTCGTCTGGAAAATGATAGACCAATGGACGAATTAGCGGCGTTCCAGTGCGATGCGCCTCAACCATCAGCGTGTATAAATAGGGCAGCAGCCGATAGCGGAATTTTATCGTCTCACGGATGATAGGCAACACGTCGGGATGCATCCAAGGTTCATTCACGGTGCCATCGGTATTCCACGAATGAATGGTAAAACGCGGATGAAAAATGCCGTTTTGTACCCACCGCACAAACAATTCCGCTTCCGGCGCAGGACCAAAAAAGCCGCCAATATCATGCCCAACATTGGGCATTCCGGCTAACCCCATGCTGAGTCCCATCGGGACATTGTAGCGCAACGTATGCCACGAGGTTTCATTATCGCCTGACCACGTTTGCACGTACCGCTGCATTCCAGCGCAAGCAGCACGCGACAAAATAAACGGGCGCTTTTGTGGATATTGCGCGAGGGAGGCTTCATACGAAGACCGTGCCATCAACAAGGTTTGCAATGGGCGCGATACCCCCATGCGAAAGGCTTGCCCAAAACCCGCGCTCACTGCATCATCATCCCACAATTCAAATTCGTTATTATCATTCCACAAGCCATCAATGCCTAATGACAATAACATCATTTGTGCTTGGTCGCGCCACCACGCAAATCCGGCGGCACTACTAAAATCCACATAAGCGCCTTCGCCGCTTTCATACGCGCCGCCACTCCAAAAACGGCACAATGCAGGTTCGCCTGTGTCTGGATTTTTGATAAACCCGCCTAATGATTTCAGCGATTCATATTTGGGATGGGTCGTCAGCAAATACGGTTTGATATTGGGTATCAAGCGAATGCCAGCACTATGAAAATCGTTCACCATCTGCTGCGGGTGAGGCACACGGTTATGATTCCATGTAAAAACAAATCGTTGTCCCGTCGCATTGGTGGTATAACCCGATGAGAGATGAAAAGCATCACATGGAATATCATGCTGTTCGCACAATTCAACGAAGCGTTTTAGCTGGGCTTGGGCATCTGGCATCTCGGTATATTTCATCGTAGATCCCAGATAACCCAACGCATAACGCGGTAACAATGTGGGGCGTCCGGTGAGTTGGGTATATTTCTGGACGACATCGGCGATGCTATCACCATAAAGCATGTAACAATCCAAATCCCCATCTTCTGCCATGTAGTAACGATAATTGCCCCAGAAGGCATCAATCTCATGTCCCAAATCAAACACGGTTGTGGCTAAATTGTCATAGAACAACCCATAAGCAATTTTTAAATGCGGGATATAGGTAATGTAAAACGGGATTTGTTTATACAACGGGTCACTGGTTTCGGCGTTATATCCAAGGGCATCCACATTCATCAGCCGAATGCGCCTGCCCTGTTTGTTTAACTCACCGGATACTTCACCCAAGCCATAATAGAATTCATCGGTGCGCCGTTGCATATAATGATAAATGGCACGTCCAGCTTTGTCGTAAGTGTAGGCACGATAACGCAAATCGGCGGCAAAGGGAACGCCTGCGGCAGTTTGCCATTCCAATTGAGCGTCTTTTAAATTCACGATAAGTTGCAAAGCATCGGTCTTAATGATAACTTTTTCGGCGGTCTCGGTTTTTTGATATGCCGGGCAAGCGAAAGGACTCATATCCTCACGCAACCGTCCTTCTAAGGGGGTATTGCCCGTTTCATCCACAACCAGCCATGTGCGGTCTAGGCGCGGCTGTTTATCTGGATAAAACCGCACGCGAATGACATCATGCTCTAGCACATCAACGCGCAGAGTCTCGTCGTGGGGTGTCGTAAATTGCAGATGTTCATCAGAAACCGATTGAAATTGTTGCAAAGTCGTCAGGCGCATGGGGCATCACTCATATCAATATCATTAAGTTGAGGTCATGTGTGGCATATTTTCGTTCAGAGAGTATATCCATTTGCTGTGATGATTCACAGAAAAATGGTACAGTTAAGCGATAATTCCCTGTTCATTCGCAAAGGTTATTTATGAAAACTTATCGCATTCCCAATACGGAGTTGGATGTCACACGCATTGCATACGGGACGTGGCATCTGGGCGGCACATGGGATCATGAGCCACCCACGCAAGACATCAAAGACCGCGCCGCCCGCCTGATTCATACGGCGCTAGAGTGCGGTATTAACATGATTGACTTGGCAGATATTTATACGCGGGGCAAATCAGATACGTTAGTCGGTGATTTTCTGCGGCAGCAGCCTCACTTGCGCGATAAAATTGTGCTGCAAGAAAAAGCTGGCATCATCCTGCGCGAAGACTCACGCCCAGACGAACCTGCCCGTTTTGACTTCAGTTATGCCCACCTCATCAAAGCTGTTGAAACCAGTTTAAGCCGCCTTAGCACCGACCATGTAGATATTTTGCTGCTGCATCGCCCTGACCCGCTGGTAGAACCGGAAGAAGTTGCCCGCGCTTTTGATGATTTGCAGACCAGCGGCAAAGTCCGTTATTTTGGTGTTAGCAATCATACCCCGCTACAAATTGAATTGCTCAAAAAATATGTCAAACAGCCATTGGTCATCAATCAATTGGAAGTCAATTTGCTGCACAATGACATGATTCGGGATGGGGTTTTTGCCAACATGCAGGGCGGCAATTATACCGGGGCAACCGGAATGCTGGATTACTGCCGCTTGAATGACATCATGATTCAAGCATGGTCGCCGGTTGCCGGGGGAAAATTGTTTAATCCGCCCGCCGATGCCCCGGCAAATGTGCAAGCAGCAGCGCGGGAAATTGTGCGACTTGCCGAAAAATATTATACGACCAAAGAGGCGATTGCCTTGGCGTGGCTGCTGCGGCATCCGGCGAAGATTCAGCCGATTATTGGCACACTCAAACCAGAACGTATCCCCGATAGTGTACGGGCTGATGATATTGAATTGACGCGCATTGAGTGGTATCGCCTGTTTGAAGCCGCCAATGGCAGATCCATTCCATAAAAGATAATCACCACAGAGGCACGGAGAACACTGAGATTTCACAGAGAAAAAGAGATAAGAATTAGGGCGAATCAATGTTTTTACCTTGCAATGAAGATAATGAGCAGGTTCGCCCTTTCTTGAAACTAGGGACTTTGGACTAAGGACTAGGAACTAGGTTTAACCCGATACAAAATTTCGCCCGCCTTCGGGATATATAAAATGCCTTCAGCTTCGCGTCCTTGAAAATCCGCCGGGTTAATGGTCGTGGGGTCAAGATAGCCCAATGATAATTGTTCGCAATCAGCACGGGGAATGGCGGTGGCAAGCGTCACCCGAATCCGCGCTTTTTCGATATGATTGTCGTAAACGCCGCTGCCGCGTAAATGCGTCCCATGCGCCAACACACCTAGCGGCAAATGTTTAAAGCGTTCCCACTGTTTGAGATAATAATCGCGCACATGATACCCAGCTTCATAAATATAGCTTCCATGCACATGACTCACCATATCCAAATGTGGCGCATAAACAATGACTTCGCCATCTTCAATCAGTGCGGGTTCAACTTTATACATCGCTTTAGCGGCAGTCCACAATTCATCGTACATTGGCGGCGCAAACGATAATACTCGCTGGAACGGACGGTCAACCCACTGAATATGCTTTTGCGATGATAAATCCGCCGCTGCTGACCACGCGCCCAAGGTATCGCCCACAAACAATCCCGCCAACCCCTGCCCCACCACGACCATGCTCACCAAATCCACAGGCGTGGTCAAGCATTGGGCAGCCGCATGAATCATCGCCCGTACAGGTGTGTCTTTGATGCCGATAATGTTTAATATCGTCGCCAATGCCCCCAACCAATGTGAGGTATTAATCATTTCTGCGCCGGAAATGCCGGGGAACAAATATTTTGCCCCGCCAGAAAAGCCGACAACTTCATGCGGGAAAGTGGGACCCACAATCAGGATATGATCATACTCTAGCGCCAACCGATTGATGCGAATCGGGGTATCATCGCCCAATGACGGATGCCATAAATCCCCCGCAATCGTTTGAATCTGTGCCTTCTCTAAAACACCAATTTGCATCAACGCCGCCGGATTTGCCCAATCGTGATTCAGCAAGCCAATATGCCGATATTGACTTTGCCGTTCTTCGGCAGTGATACCAACTAAGGTATGCAGGTGGTCATCGCTAAGGGGGGGATGTGTGCCAAGCGCCACCATAAAATCCAGTTGGCGCGTATCACGCAAAATCTCGACCAATAAGCGAAACATCAGCGGCAGTGGTGCTGTGCGCGTGTGGTCAGGAATCAAGACCAGCACCTTCGCGCCTGTATAACGCCCTGATAAGCCACTCACTAAAGTATGTTGAATCGCCTCATCGCTGAGAAGTGTATTTTCTGGGGCAACCGCTTGTGCAAAAAGTGGCATTGTTTTTTTCCTATTAATCTAAATTCTGCCGCCCAATTTGGGAAGCAAGTATAACACGCGGCATAGCAGGCAAAAAATGCGATTTATCTTAAATTTAGTCCCGAATGCGCTGTGGGGATACCCCATAAATCCGCTTGAAGTGGCGGGATAGATGGCTCTGGTCGTAGAAACCGACCATTTGGGCAATCTGGGCAATCGTGTAGTGCGGGTGTTTAAGCAGGTTATAGGCACTTTGCACCCGACAGTGGATCAAATATTGATAAGGCGAATACCCTGTTGTCTTGCGAAATAAACGGCTGAAATGAGCGACGCTGAGACCCGCACTAGCTGCGATTTCTGCCAGCGATAAATCACGCTCCAGATTGGCAAGGATGTAATCAACAGCGCACCGGAGTTGGTGATTTGACAAGGTGTGCTGTATTCTCGTTACAGGTTGTTTATCACCGTATTTGTAAAGTAAGTGGTGCGCTAGTGTCACGCCCAACGACTCGGCATAGAGACGTGCGCTTGGGTCATCATCGTACAGCAAATCAAGCAGTGTCCACCCAATCTGTGGAAGCATCGGATCCTCAACAAATCCCAATTTTCTTAGATTAATCGCTCTGGGTTCACCCGAATATGTCTCTAAGGCAACTTGGTTTAGCACTTCCAGTGTCGGATTAAAAACAAGGTTTTGAGATGATTGAGTCCAGACCGCCTTGAAAGGTTGATTTCTTGGAAGGATCCCGACCACGCCTGGGGCAGCCATATCAGAATACCACCGACTAAAGTCGGTGAAATTGATTGCGCCAACCTTACCTGCTATATGTAAAGTAATAGTTTCTACCGATGCTTCCGCTGAAGGTATCAAATCCTGTTCAATAGCGGGTATTTGAAAATGATATGCCTGTACCCCTTCCCACAAAACACTGGAATGGGTATTTTCAATAATAATCCCTTTTGCCTTCATCAAGATCGGCAAAATTTCCGGCGTTTGATTTGATGACATACGTTTTCCAAGTTTTTAGGGGGAAAAAGATAAGATTGTCCTTTTTCTTACCCGAATCATCCTAGCTGGTTCATCCCCATCTTTATCATAATTGTATGTGTATATCATGTTCTTTGCCCAACATTTTCCCGATTGCCTGTGAAAACTTCCCGACTTGTCGGGAATTGGACTATGTTAGGCTAAGTTAGTGTAAATTAATCATTTGGGACGAGGGGATATAATTACCATGCTTAACCACCGCTTCATACGTACTTTCGCTTTTATTGGGGCTGCCGTGCTGCTAACGGCGCTGTTCGCTATTACCGCCTTCGCGCAAGATGCCGAAGAAATGGAATACCCGACTATCCTTGCCGCCGAAGATGGCACGATTACCCTACCCGAAGAATGGGTCAGCGGCATTGCGACCATCACGTTGCAAAATGACACCGAAATTGCGTTCGAACCCGCCATCGCCCGCTTCATTGATGGGGCAACGATGGAAGATTTTATGGCGGCGATGATGGCACAGGATTTTGCGGGCATGTTGGCAACGGTCTCGGCATTAGGCGCACCGTCGGTTGAACCCGGCGAATCGGTGGATATCACTTATGATTTGCAGGCAGGCGATTATATCTTCCTGAATTTCCTACCCGCCGCGCCGCCGACTATCCTGCCCTTCACCGTCGCCGAAAATGACGGCGAACCTATGGAAGCGCCGGAAGAAGATCTGGAAGTTGCGATGGCAGATTTTGTTTTCAATATGCCGACCGAACTCACCACCGAAGATGTGCTATGGAAATTCACCAATGTCGGCGAACAGACCCATGAAATTGTCGTCTTCAGCGTGGAAGAAGATGCGACGGTGGAAGCGATTACCGAAGCATTTATGACCGCCATGATGAACACCACCCCCGGCACACCCACCGAATGGCCCTATGAACAGGCGTTTCGATTTGTGGGTCAGAGTTCCAATGAAACAGCTTGGATGAATGTTGAACTGGAACCCGGCAACTATGTCGCTATCTGCATCATCCCCGATACCGAGGGCAGCGACTTTGCAACGGGAGAAATCATTACCCATCTGGAACACGGCATGATTACGCTGTTCACTGTCAGCGAAAAAGAATAAATCCAGCGGGTAGGGGCAAGGCGACAGCATCAGGCACTGTCGCCCGCCCCTACTTTTACCTCTCAATTGCTCGGTTGCAAAGTTCAATTGTTATTGTGTTGTGCCGCCAGAAACTAAAGTTTCCGGCTGCCAAAAAGCCAAGTCTGCTAAAGAGACTGCTTCAAAAACGCCTTTAGTGCGTTTGGCTTTGTTTAGCCCCACGACTTTAGTCTGGGGCGACACCAGCAAATTCGCAGTTTGCAGCAAAGCAACGCTCAATCCATAGTTCACAACTTTAAGCACAAAATAACTACCAAAAGGACAAACTGCATCATGATTAGCAAATGGATACGCCGCATTCATCGCTGGATTGTGATTCCGTTTACGGTGGCAGTCCTCATCACGGTTCTCAGCGGGCCCCCACCAGCGGCAGCCGATGGCACTGTTGCACCGCCATCACCAGTGGTCACAATCGTCATCTTATGCATTCTCACCTTTTTTCTCACTGGCTTGTATCTATTCGCGCTGCCGTATGTGGCAACGTGGCAGCGTAATCGGCGCAATCGAGCGACTTAAGCACTGATGTTACGCCCCTACCCTTCTCCCAAGGGAGAAGGGAGCAAACCCACATCACGCTGGGTTTTAAGTCCCTCTCCCAGCGCCAGCCCTACCGGCGCATTGGGGAGAGGGATTTAGGGTGAGGGCAAATTTTGCGTAACATAAGTTAATCATACAGCACCAACCATGAGCAGAAATTTCCAGCAGATGTTATAATAACAAAATATATATCATCTGTAGGTGAGGCAGATTATGAAGACCCAGACAGTCGGATTGCTTCCAATACCCTTAATTTGGCTGCGCCTCGGTTGGGTGCTGTTGATAATCGTGATGATTATCACGCTGATATTTGGTACTTTTACCCATATACAAAATATACAAAATGGTAATTTACCGGGTGTTGAGCATATCACAATTTTGAATCATGCGGTGACTGGCATTGTGGTCTCCATGCTGATTTTTGTGATGCTTGCCACCAGCATTATTTTTTGGAAAGCCGAAAAACAAATTAGCGGACTGCTGTTGGCACTGACTATCTTATGCTATTGGACAACCGACAGCACACCATTTGATATACTCACTTATCCGGAATATACCGCGTTGTATGTGTATTTTCGCGCCCCGATTCTGACCATTCGGGCGGCGGCGCTGCCCTTGGCGCTGGCGCTGTTATTCACCTTCCCGGATGGGCGTTTTGCGCCGCGTTGGTCGCGCTGGTTGCTGCTGGGTTATAGTGGGTTGACTCTGTTATATCTGCTCATCCCAGAACTGCCGACCAATACCATTTATGGCGCAACCTGGCGGCAAACGATGGAACTATCATTTATCACCTCTGCGATTCCATTTTTGATTGGCATTTACGCCCAAATTCGGCGCTATCGTGCCGCCACCCCAGAAACGCGCAATCAACTCAAATGGACAGTCTTGGGCATGGTGATTATGGTCGTGGGCGTCCTGCTCTATTATGGTGTGTATGCCTTTGGGTCTGAGGGAATTACAACCAATGATTATATGACTATCATAGCGTTGGAAGGCGTGCGCCAATTTATCCAGCTTGTGCTGGCGGTGATTTTGCCGATTATCTGTTTGATGATTGCCATTTTTCGCTATCAGTTGTGGTCTGCCGACCCCATCATCAATCGCGTGCTGGTCTATACGGCATTTATCGGCATCATTTCGCTCATCTATTTCGTTAGCCTTG
>JALHOR010000072.1:0-18309 GCA_022842885.1 Anaerolineae bacterium | reverse complement strand
GTCAGCACCATCAATTTTGTAGTCTCTATCCCCGTGACGCTGTTTATCTTGGTCATCTTCCAACCCTTACGCGAACAAATTCAGCGCACGGTAGACCAATTGATGTTTGGTGACCGCGCCGATCCGTATGCGCTCTTAACACAACTGGACTCGCAAGTGGCATTGAACGAAACAACTGACCGCGCATTATCCGCCATTGCTGAAATGCTGGTGCAAACGCTCAAAGTGCAGGGGGTAGCCATTATTTTGCAATCCACCGAAGATCAAACAGCACTGACTATTCTTCATGGCTATGCCTCGGATAAATTCAGTCCATCCAGTTTTTCGATGATGCAGGGGCAAGTCACGGTGGGCGAAGTGATTCTGTATCAAGACCCCGGTGACCGCCCGTTTGGCACAACCGAACGCCAACTGATTGAAATGGTCGCTCGGCAAACGATTTTGATTCTCAATACAATTCAATTGAACGCTGATTTGCAGCGGTCACGCCAGAGCATTGTGACCGCCCGCGAAGAAGAACGCCGCCGCCTGCGCCGTGATTTGCACGATGGCTTGGGACCAACGCTGGCAGCACATAGTTTAAAAATTGGCAAAGCCCGCACGCTCATCCCGCAGCATCCCCAAACCGCCACCAATATCCTCACTTCATTGGAAACCGACTTAGCTGCATCGTTAGCAGAAATCCGGCGACTCGTCGAATCGCTGCGTCCGCCTGTTCTCGATCAACTAGGGTTGGTCGGTGCGATTCGGGAATTTTTGCAACCACTATCCAGCCATCCGACACAGGGACAAACGTATTTTGTGCTGAACATCAATAGCGACATCCCTAAACTGCCTGCTGCGGTTGAAGTGGCGGCGTATCGTATTATCACCGAAGCCGTGACCAACGTCTTGCGCCATGCCAAAGCGACAGCGTGTTATGTGGGGATTGGTGTTCAGGACGGCTTAGAACTCATCATCCGCGATGATGGCACTGGGCTACCTACCCCACTGCGGCATGGGGTGGGCTTACATTCGATGCGCGAACGTGCCGAAGAAATTGGCGGTTCGATTCAGTTTATGCCCACCGTCCCACATGGGACACAAATTCATGTGAGGCTGCCTTTCTTATGACACCCGATTCAATCAGCGTTATGACTGTGGATGATCATGTTTTGTTCCGAGATGGCATTCGCACGCTGCTCCTAGAAAACGACTTGATGCATTTGGCAGGCGAAGCCACCACCGGCGAAGAAGCGATTGTCTTGGCAGAGCAACTCCAACCCGATGTGATTCTGATGGATATTCAACTGCCCGGCATCAATGGGATTGACACCACCCGCCAAATTGTGCGGACAAGCCCGCATATCGCCATCCTCATGCTGACGATGTTCGATGACGATCAATCTATCTTCGCGGCGATGTGTGCTGGCGCACGCGGCTACGTGCTAAAAGGCGTGGCACATGATGAAATGCTGCGGGCGATTCAGGTCACGGCGCAAGGGGGCGCTATTTTTAGCGCGGGCATTGCTGCCCGGATGGCATCCTATTTCGTGCGAATTCAATCCGATAACAAACAGCATGTTTTTCCTGAACTGAGCGAGCGCGAAAGAGAAGTGCTTGCCCTCATTGCCAAAGGCGATAGCAACGCGGATATTAGCCGCATCATGAATCTGAGTCTTAAAACAATTCAGAATCACGTTAGCAACATTCTCAACAAATTGCAGGTAGCAGACCGCACCCAAGCGATGTTGCGTGCCAAAGATGCCGGGCTGATATAAAGGGCAATTATTCAGGGATAACATCGCTCGATGCGGCATTTTTTGCGGCAGAGTCTAGCAACCATGTATCGCGTAACAGCGCGACATAATTTTCACCCGGTGTTATATCGCCCAAGACCGTTGCCCGCCGCGCTCCTGTTAGCGATGTTAAAACGCCGGGACGCTGAAACCAACTTTCATATGCCAATACAGCAAACACCAACGCCTCTTTATTATCGCTATCCATGCCTATCTCTTCATGCGATTTGACTTCGCTTTCGGGCAAAAATGAGCGCAACATATCCATGAGAGTCGGATTGCGCCACCCTCCCCCGCCGATAATCACCTCAGTAGGCATCACCGGCGCAGTGGCACGATATGCCTGTGAGATGCTGGCGGCAGTCAGCGCGGTCATGGTCGCCAGAATATCCGGTTCGGATAAACCGCGTTGTTTGCCCACTTTGACCAATTCTGCTGCCATCTCTGGACCAAACAACTCGCGCCCGGTGGATTTGGGACCGCGCCGTTGAAAATAGGGATGCTCCATCAAGTCGCTCAACCACACTTCGTCAAGATGTCCGCGTTTGGCAAATTGTCCATCTTCATCATAACTTTTTTCGCCATGGGTCAGCAAACGCATGGCTTCATCCAATAGTGCATTACCGGGACCCGTATCAAACGACAGGGGTGGCACATCTAGCGACAGCGGCGGCAAAAGTGTGACATTAGAAATGCCACCGATATTTTGAATTGCCCGCCAATGTGTAGGATGGCGCAGCAGCAACCAATCCACGTAACTCGTCAAGGGGGCGCCTTGCCCGCCAGCGGCAATATCCCGCGCCCGAAAATTGCTTATTGTCGTAATGCCCGTGCGCTCTGCGACGACGGCTGCCTCAGCGATTTGCAATGATGCCAAAACATGCCCATCAGCAGCAACTTCATGCCAGACCGTTTGCCCATGCAGCCCGATTAAATCAACATCCGACGCTGACCATTGCGCTTGCGCTAATAACTCATGCACAGCACTGGCGAAGCGTTCTCCTAATTCAAAATGCAATCGCACTAACGCATCAATCCGACTTGTACTGATGCTGCCTTGCTGGTGAATATGCTGCTGAAAATCATGCGAATATGCGATGGTTCTGCCTGCAACCATCCGTGTAGAAAGCGACGGCGGCACACCGCTAATTTCACACAATGCCGCGTCAATCCCATCCGCAGATGTACCGGACATTAAACCAATGACAAACAAGGGGCGCAGCATGAAGATACCTTTAATTGAGACCCATCAGTTTGGGGAAATCGTAACACGGAAGACTAAAAATGGAACACATTATATAAAGCTAACTCTCAAGTATGTTCAAAAGAGGTTACCATACGAAAAAACATTTCTCGAACTTAGTGAGAAAATTGCAACTTTCCTTCAGCTTATTGAAACTGATGCTCGTATAACTGACCATTACTTTAGTTCAAGCTATGGTCGGTTATGGTCAGTTTTCCCATGTATCACAATCCAATCCTGCGAACTGTTGCCAACCTGACTGCTTGGCATGTGTAATTGCCGCGCCCAATTTAAAGTGATGAAGCAGCGATCCGACTAGAAGTTGTATGCCATCATATACATTTGCTAGATGATTTCGATAATTATTCAGAAAGTCAGGAGATAATAAAATTTATCACGGATTCTTCGGTATCTCCATTGTTTAGGCGCATCACAAACGCCGTGTTTTGTGCCAATACTGGCTTGTGCATGTTAATACGGAATGGATTCGCGGCTTACTTAGATCTAATCCAACCACTTTCCATAGGTCTTAGCGGAATGTTTTCGCTGACTTTCATTTCCCCCACTGCTTGGCAAAATTACGAATTTTGTATACACTCTAACATAGTATCAAAACAACCCGGAGCGTATCATCATGAAACCAGCCTGGTTTAGCACCCTTATATTGATGATCCTGTTTACTTCACTATCACCGCTGATTGCCCAAGACTCAATTTGTCCAGTAGGGATTACTCTTGGGGAAAACCAATTGGCAGCCGATCGTGATTTTTTGGCAAGCAATGGCATTCCCTATGCCTATATCCGTGACCTCTCGCTGACACGCGGAGCGAACCTCAATATCGAAGATTACGGGCTATCACGGGAAACATTGGATATTTTTCTCTCTGACCAAAATAATTATCGGCGCTTTGCCGATATCACTGACCCCACGGTGGGCAGTGATCTACAACATCAAGCCATTGATATTTTGACGCGCTATGGCATGAGCGAAAGCGATTTGGGACCTCTGGCAGCACTCCAAGGCGATAGTGCCGCCCTGATGAAAGCCTTGGTCGCACGCGGTTTAACGCCAGCACAAATAGATAGTTTTTTTGCGGAAACTGCACCGCTGGCTGCCCAACTTAATGCCCGCGACCTGACAAAATATTTGGTGATTTACAGCGCGTCGTCTATGTTGTTGGAATACGGCTTGTTTCGCCCAAGCGATATTGTGGGGATGTTAGACGACTCAGAGGCTTTAGCAGAATATTTCGGCGCGGTTGGCATGGCACCCGATGACTATGGCACATTGACAACAGCTTTCCAAGGGTATGTAGATTTAGGGTTAACTCCCAATTTGATTGCTCAATTGCAAGCCGACGAATCGCTGTTGATGCTGGAGCGTGCTGGTATTCCCGCCGATACGCTGGATGAATTTACCCAACTTAACGGGAATCCGGCGGCAGTCGAGGCATGTTTGGCTTCGTTGGGTCTCGCAACGGATGATATGATGCTGGTCATTGCCGGGTTTGAGGGCAATTTGACGGCATTTTACGATAGTGTAAGCAGCCTAACATTGGAAGAACTGGTGTTGGCACAGACTGAAGAAGCCCTCGCACTCTTGGCAGCGTATGGCTTGCCCCGCGATATATTGGATGATATTTTGCTGCTGGATGCGGCGGGGATTACTGCATTTTTGCAGACACAGGGCATCAGTGCCGAAGATGCGGCGGAATTTTTGGGCAGTTTGGAACGCACGACTTTTGCCCGCAGCCTCACCCCCGATGATTTGGATGATTTCCAATCCAGCGTAGAGGCTTATGAAGGAGAAGTTCCGAATTACTACGCGATGGGTGATGAGCAAGTGGCACGCTTGCTGGCGTTTGACGCCCTCACACCCGAAGACCTAATGCTGATTGCGGCGGTAATTGATGACCCGGCAGCGTTGGATGCGATCATTGCATCGTATGGTATTCCTTCGATTGTGGATTTGGATAACGATGTCTTTGATAATCCTATCCTCATTAGCGATGATGAGGAGGATGAGGACGACCCAGATAGCGGTAGTGATGCTGGTAATACAGGTGGCAGCACGGGCAGCGGTAGTGATGCTGGCAGTGGCAGCAGTTCCGGCACAGGTGGCGATACTGGCACTGGCGGGACTACCGGCGGTGATGGTGGTGGTGACAGCAGTGGCGATGGTGGTGGTGACAGCAGTGGCGATGGTGGTGGTGACGGCGGCGGTGATGGTGGTGGCGACGGCGGTGGTGATGGTGATGGTGGTGGTGGTGACGGCGATGGTGGTGGTGACGGCGGCGGTGATGGTGGTGGCGATGGTGGTGGCGATGGTGGTGGTGACGGCGGCGACGGTGGTTAGAATCGAGAATTTTGAGAGCATACAACGCGCTTATTGTTTCAACATAACATCAAACGAGGAGCCAGAACAATGTCTGCCCAACAGTTTATAGCCCAGTTATTGACTGATGAGGTCATGCAGCACCGCATGAAACAGGTGCTGCAAGCGCAAGGTGTTTTAACTTTCGGCGTGTGGCAGTCCGTCGCTGCCGAATATGGCTATTATTTTAGTGAAGCTGACTTTAATGCCGTGTTTGTGCAAGACCCATCACTGGTACAAAGCCTCATGGCATTGGCGACGAAACATCAGGTCGCTGATTTGGTGGAAACCGAATACGAATTGAATGAACTTGAACTAGAAATGATTGCTGGCGGTGGGCGCAGCCCGTGCAATACAGAGGCAACTTCTTCATCCAATCTCGGGTCTGCCAATCAAGGTCAACCGCGATTGCCGACTGGATTGGATATCGCACAAAATCTGATTATTTTTAACAAAGGTATCTGATGTATACCTACACACGCTTGACGCCGGAAACCATATCGCCATATCGGGGATTGACTGTTCCGGCGTATGCCAAGCTGTTAGACCAATCATTGGAAAATCTCGTGGTGGTGGGGGCGGCGTATTTTTGGCAGCCTGTTGGCTTAGTAATTGCCACCCTCACCCCCGATGCGCGTTATGCCCAAGTAATCTCACTGTTAGTTATCCCGGAACATCGCGGCAAAGGCGTTGGGGCTGCGCTGCTGGCAGAAATTGAAAAGCACTTGCATAAGCGCGGTTGCCAGCAAGCCGATTTTGCCTATCTGACCGCAACGGAACATGCTGCTGCTATTGAGCATTTGTTGGAAAAAAATGACTGGCGCACCCCACAAACCGTCGCAGTCTTTTTTGAGAGCGATGTCGAAACATATCTTAAAAGCCCGCTGTATACCCCACAAGTCATCTTGCCGGATGGATACGAATTTTTTGCATGGGCAGACCTAACGCCGCAAGACCGGGCAACCATTTTACAGCGCCAAGCACAAACGCCCGGCGGTTGGTTCTCAGAGACCGTTTCGCCCTTCATCCAAGAAGACCGCGTAGAGCCAATTAACAGTATCGGATTGCGCTATCAAGGAGAAGTCGTCGGTTGGATGGTGACGCAGCGTATGACCCCAACCTTGGTTGATTACACGAATTTATTTGTCTCCCGTGAGCATAAAGGGCAATCGTTAAGTATTTTACTCGTCATGGAAGCGACGCGCCGCCAGTTTGAATATATCAAAGCCAGTGGCAATGACCAAACCGCGACATCGCGCTCCTTAGCAAATAGCAAATGGACAAAGATGCTGATGGATTTTGCCGGGTCAGCGTTCAAAGTTCAGGAACAGCGCGTCAGCACGAAAATGTTGCAGGACAAAGACGAGCCGCCCATTGTTACTATTCTGCCACGTATACCCGAAAATTTTCCTTCATAAGCAACCATGCCAGAAGCAAACCCAATGCCCGCTTATCTTATGAGTCCGGCATTGCTCCGTGCTTGCCAAATCGTTGGCAAAACCTATGGCATCTCCTTTGAACAATCGGGCGCAACCTTGGAAGATACCGTTTGGGCGGCTCGCTGCCGTTTGCGATGGGTTGCCTTGCGCGATGATTGGTGGCGCAAAGACAGCGGCGCACTGCTCGGTTTCTGGCAAGATAATCCTGTTGCCTTGTTGCCATCACGACGCGGTTATCTCCTACTCCAAAATAATGTAACCCGGCGTGTGACCCCAGACATTGCCCATCAGATTTCCCTGCACGCTGTTACATTTTACCCCTTGCTGCCGGACTCTTCGCTTACTTTTTTGCGTGTTGTGCGCTTCGGTTTTACGAGTACGCGGGGCGCTTTTTATCGGCTGCTGCTGACCACGCTGTTCATGAACGGCGTGCTATTGGCGCTACAGCTTTTGGCGGGAACACTCTATGAAAATGGTCTTCGGGCTGCATCATCTTCGTTATATTTTATCCTCTTGTTTGTGGGGAGTATCGTTCTGGTACTTTTGTCGCACACTCAATCCGTTGCATTGCTACAAGTGCATACTCGTCTCGAG
Source organism: Anaerolineae bacterium (assembly GCA_022842885.1). Taxonomy (GTDB): domain Bacteria; phylum Chloroflexota; class Anaerolineae; order Aggregatilineales; family Phototrophicaceae; genus JALHOR01. The sequence goes on along the minus strand of JALHOR010000072.1, from coordinate 10,881 downwards.
TCGCTCCGCCAAGCAGCATTGTGGGAACGCTTATTGCGGACACCCATCATGCCATTGATGGACGAAGCAGTTAGGCTGATACCTGTTATCAGTGCGCTACCCTTGTTACACATGATGCTCGCACTGCTCTCTGCCCTGACGGCTTTACTGCTGCTCACATGGTTGCATCAACCAATCGCTTGGTTATCTATATTCATGATATTGGGACTTACATTTATTTTTGTGCCTCTGGTGACAAAATACTATCGCCACTGGCAGCAGGCGGAACGCACCAACTTTAGGTTTATTCGGCAAATTGTGCGGAACATAGCAAAAATCAAAGTGGCGGGCGCAGAAAAAAGCCTTTATGACCGTTGGCACACTATCAGCCAAGAATACCAAGCACAACGGCGGGCAATAGAGGTTTTCGCTAGTGGCTTGCGAGTGGGATATGTTGTTTTTTCAGTGTTCATCGGATTAACGATTTTTAGTTTGTTGCCACAACTTAGCGGCGGTGCGATGATCGCATCGCTTATCGCTTGGTATCAACTAACTCAGGCACTTTTTACATTCATGGGGATACTGCCAAACTTGGCGATAGGGTTAGTGGCTTGGCAGCAGCTTGAACCTTTGCTCAATACCTTGCCAGAAACCAATCGCAATCGCCGCCGGATGATTGAACTTAAAGGTGCGATTGAGGTGCGGGCAATCTCGTATGGTGCGCTGCGTGATATATCGCTGTCTGTTGCAGCAGGCGAATGTGTGGCGATTACTGGTGCGGCTGGAACAGGCAAAAGTACCCTTCTCCGGCTGTTAGCAGGGTTAATCTCGCCAGAACAAGGCAGCATCTTTTATGACCATCAGGATAGTTCTACATTGGATTGGCAGGTGCTGCGACAACATATCGGCATGGTATTGGAGAGCAGCGACATCCACGCAGGCAGCGTTCTCAGTAATATTGTTGGTGTGCGCCAACTCCCGATTGAAGCGGCTTGGGAAGCTGCCCGGCTAGCAGGTCTTGATACGTTTATTCAGAGCATGGCAATGGGAATGCATACGTTACTCGATGAAGGTGGCGCGGTCTTATCGCAGGGGCAGCGTCAACGGTTGCTGCTTGCGCGTGCGCTGGCGGGCAAACCCCGGCTTCTTCTGCTTGACGACGCGACCAGTGCTTTAGACCCCATCACTGAAATGGCGGTGTTGCGTCATCTGGCAACATTAAACATTACGCGCGTGATAGTGACACAGCGCCAGAACATATTGAGTTATGCCGATAAAGTGGTTGTACTGCACGCCAGTCAGCCTGTTCAGGTCGGGACTTATGCTGAAATGATGCAGCAATCAAGCTACCTGACTGAACGGATGAATCAGCTATCCTGAACCCCAAGCATCTGCGGCGACGCACTGCTTATCTGCCCCTGTTCCATTGTTAGGATGATATCAAACATTACAAGGCTGCTAGGGCGATGCGCGACCATCAGACAGGCACAATCCCGTCGCCGTAGATTTTGCAGGATATGTTGTTCGATAAGTGTATCTAGTCTTCCGGTGGCTTCATCCAACAGCAGCAGTGTTGGTTGATTGACTAATGCCCGTGCAATCGCTAGTTGCTGCTGTTCTCCCCGACTCAACGTTGCAATATCGCGTTCCAATGGTAGCAAACAGGCGTCAGCAGCAGCCGTGTATAAACTTTGCGCGTCAGCTTCGGGCTGAAAAAGTCGTAGATTTTCGGCAATCGTGCCAGGCAATACTAACGGTACATCATCTACCAACGCCAAACGACAGCCTGCACTATAGGCAACTATGCCAGTCTGTGGCGGATACAATCCGGCAACCAGTTTTATCACGGTGGATTTTCCACTGCCAGAACGCCCGACTAGCGCGACGTGCTGCCCGGCGTGCAACGCAAAACTAAGCTGTGTAACTACCGGATTTTCATCATAGCCGAAACTCACATTGTTTAGGCTAACCAGAGCATTCTCGGTGCGGCGGGTTGTCATTGCCTGCGGCGCTACCGCCAACACATCATCCAACTTATCGCTCAGTAAGGTCAGAGAGCGTATCCAAGCTGTCACACGCAGTAAAGGCAGTGCAGTCAACCATGTACCGTAGTAGAATAAAATAATAATCGTGCTTGTGGCACTCAACGCTACAGCGGGTAAACGCGCCAACCCAACCCACAGTAGCAGTGCCAAACTAATCACAGGCAGCACTGCCGTGAGCGTATATACCACTGGATGATACTGTGCGGTATTGAGGGCAATGGCGTGGGCATGGGTGATACGATTGAAAAAATCAATTTCACCGCCTTGGATTTTGAGGTCTTCCAGCCTTGCCTGCATGAGCATCGCATCATATTTATCCCGTTGTTGGCGCGTGGTGGCGTGGTAGCGTTCAGCCAAGATCTCGCTGTACCATGTCACGGCGATGGTGATGCCGCTGAGGAATAGTGCCAGCATCCCCATAGGAATATCCAATGCCAGCAGAACCACCCCATATACTAGCACCTGTAGCAGAGATGCCACTTGATGCAGCACGCCGACAACTTGCCCAGTTCGTTCATAACTGGCAATCACCCTAGCACTAAGTTCATCATCATAGCGTCCAGCAAAGAAAGACAGCGGCAGCCGCAGCAGATGATAAAAAAAATTTTCAGCACCGTGTTGTTGCACCAACCGGTCAATTAAAAGATGCTGCCCGCGCCACAAAGCCAATTCCACAACTATGCTCAGGAGCAATAGCGCCATTGGCAGAGGACTCATGGGCTGATGCTCAATTAGTTGGGGAAGCGCGATGGCGAGTGCCAATGCAAACAGCAGCGGCGTGATAATGTGCAGATAAGCGATGATGAATAATCCGGCATATGATAAGGGAGCAACCCGCAGTTGACGCAGCAGGGGTTCTAATCCATGCGATTTTTTGCCATCAGGGATAAAGGTTGCTTCTGGTTCAAATGTTAGCGCGATGCCGGAATAATAGTCAGCAAAATCTGCCTGAGACAACGTGCGATACCCCGCCGCCGGATCATTCACATAAACATTCTGTTCGTCAAATCCCTCTACAACCAGAAAGTGATTGAAACGCCAGAACACCACAAACGGCAGCCGCAGCGTATGGAACGTGTTGATTTTGAAAGCACGCGCCTTCAGCCCGTAATGTTTTGCTGCCCGCACCATGCCACTGATTTTGACCCCATCCCGCGTTGTCTGACATGCTTGTCGCAATTCGGGTAAGGGAACATATTTCCCATAATGCGCCAAGATAATGCCTAACGCTACCGCCCCGCACTCGCGGGCTTCCATTTGCAATCGCCGGGGTGTTTTGATGCGGTTCATATTTCACAAGAGTTGCGGTTTGACCAGCGCCGCGAAAATGCCGGGTTGGTCTGTTAGAGCCGCATAAGTTCCAATTTGGCTGATACTGCCATTATCCAGAACAATAACCCGGTCTGCGTGCATGATGGTACTGGCACGATGCGCGATGATAATGCGGGTTATTTTGAGTGCTGCCAAACGGATCATCACGGTATTCTGAGTTTGATTATCTAATGCGGCGGTTGCCTCATCTAGCAAAAGTAGGCGCGGACGGTTGACCAACGCCCGTGCAATCAACAAGCGTTGCCGCTGCCCGCCCGCAAGGGTAACGCCGCCTTCTGCTAGCAAAGTATGGATATTCATGGGAAGTTGTTTAATTTCTTGGTCTAACCCTACCAGTTGCAGAGCTTCCCACGCGGCATCCAGCGTTTGCCCCCCATTTTCCAGCAAATATGCCGCAATACTTTGTCCGCCGATAAGCCGACTCGTTTGCAACACAACACCCATTTGTTGGCGTACCTGATGCCCATCTAGGGCTGTTAAGGGCTGTCCATCATAATAAATGCTGCCTGTTTGCGGCTGTTCCAGCCCTGCCAGCAACCGCAGCAGCGTAGATTTACCGCTACCCGATACCCCCGTAATTGCTACAAATTCACCGGCTGCCACCCGGAAACTGACATCATGCAACGCCAAGGGCAAATCCTCGCCATAACTGAAGGATACATGCTGTACTTCCAGCGCCCCGCTGAGGATGCCGGGTTGGGCTTTCGCGGTTTCCAGCGGCATCATTAACAATGGGCGGACACGCTCATAGTGCGGCAGGAGTGCCATAAAATTCATGAAGGCACTATTCAACCCTGACCACAAACTTGTAAATTGTGTAAAGGCAACACTAAAGCCGACAAACGTGCCGACCGACAGCCCGGTTTTCTGGGCGGCAGCGGCATAAATCACCATTAGGGCAGCGGCAGAAAAAATAACATTCAACACTGCCAATTGGTTATATAGCCGCCCATCTTGGAAGATGATTGCCCGCTGCTCACTAAACTGCTGCGACCACACTCGGAAAACGGGTATTTCTGCGCGTGCCAATCGCACGCGGGCTATTCCATTGAAAATCTGAAATAGAGTGCTTTCCCGTTTGCCTTGCTGGGCGTTGATACGTCGTCCATAACGCAAGCGTTGATAACTGCCCACTAGCATTACCGTCGTGGTTGCAAGCACCATCATCAGCGCCAATGTGGCGAGACCAACATCATATGCAAACATCAATATCAGCATCAGCAAGGAAAAAAATGCACTGAAGAATGCAAACAGCGTGATGCCCGACAGCGTACCCGCAATCGTATGGATGCCCAAAGTACGCAGACTCAAATCCCCGGCTGGATATTGCCGAAAAAATGCTAATGGCAGACGTAAAAGCCGATCCATCACGCCACTTTGTACAATGGCTTCCATACGACTAACAAGGCGTATCAGGGCAATCCCTTGTGTCAGATTGAGCAGCAGTAGGACAACCGTGCAAATTAACACAAGCAGCGCCATGATGGGCAGATGAACACGATTGCCAGTGGGAATAATCACATCAAACAACAGGCGTGCCAATACCGGAGGTATCAACTGAATTAGCCCCACCAGTATGCCTGCGAACAACACCATCCACACATCGCGCTTAGTTACTCCCGCACTAAGCAAATCCCACAGACTTGTAATGTTAGCGGGTAGCGGACGATAGAATATGACTGCAAAATCTTCTAGGATTGCGGCTGTATTGGCATCTACAGATTGTTGTGTTGCCGTCGCCGGATTGTATAGGATGTAACGAGACGGTGATGCGGGCAGCAGAGCAACAGGCTGTTGTCCTTCGCGCAATGTACCAAGCAAAGCACCGCTGTCAGTCTGCCACCAACTATCGCGCAGAGCAACTCGCCGCCAGCGCACGCCGGAAGCAGTGGCAACTGTTGCAATAGTGATTTGGCGATGAGAGGGTTGTATCATGGCAATGCCAGTCGCCCGCCCAACTAAATCACAAGCGGTAAATAATGGGGATGCTCCGCTGGAATAGGGGACATCTGCTAAAGTTGCTAGAGCCTCCAGCATAGGCGAAGAATCATGGGTCATTGTACAAGCTCATGTTGGACTAAACGGGCATATTCACCGCCTGCTGCTAATAATGGCTCATGTTTGCCCTGTTCAATAATTTTCCCATCTGCCAGCACTAGAATAAGGTCACAATGCCGAATGGTGCTAAGACGATGAGCGATGACAAAACAGGTGCAACCGCGTCGTTGCAGATTGGTTAGGACGCGCTGTTCCGTGAGGGCATCTAAAGCAGAGGTGGCTTCATCAAGTATCAGGATAGATGGCTCTGTTGCCAAAGCACGAGCAAGCTCTAGGCGCTGCCGCTGCCCACCGCTGAAGTTGCTGCCATTCTCAGCAATGTAACAATCATAACCACCGGCTCGTTTCATCAGGTCATCATGAATACAAGCATCATGAGCCGCTGATTCGAGCATGGCTGGTGTGATAGTCTTGTCCCATAACGTGAGATTATCGCGGGCGCTGCCCTCCAACAAAACAATGTCTTGTTCGACCATCGCCAAAGAAGGCGGAATCACGCCAGCCGGAAAAGTGACATCATCAAAAGTAACTCTGCCTTCCCAAGGGGTGTATAGCCCCGCAATCAACCGTGCTAGCGTAGATTTGCCGCTACCAGAGCGCCCTACCAGTGCCACCCGCTGTCCGCTTATGATGGTCAAATTCAGGTCAGCGATAAAGGGACTCTCCAACCGATTGTAACCAAATGTCACGTTCTCTAGCGTGATTTGCCCGCTGAGAGCGCCGATTTGAGGGGTATCCGGTGTTGTTCTGACGGGATAACGCAAGACATCATCCAATCGCGCCAATTGTGCTTGCGCTTCTTGGAGGCGTGTACCAAACCCCATCAAAGCATTGATGGGACTCAAAAAACTCACCATCCACCCCTGAAACACAACCAACAATCCAATGGTTAGAGGCTGATCCAAGACGCGCAGACTCCCCACTAGCAGCACCATATTGTTAATGAGAAATGTCACCACCAATGGCACGCTCCAAAATGCCAAGGATAAGCGTGCCGCCCGCTGCTGTGCCGTCAACAGGAGCGCGTGTTGACCCGCCCATCGTGCAAAAAAACTATTTTCTGCGCCACTGGCTTTGAGCGTCTCAATGATGTAAATCCCACTCGTTGTCATGCCCGTAAGCCGCGCAGTCTCTTGTAAAAGTTCATGTTGGGCATCTCGGCGGCGACGCGAGACGATTTGTAGTGCCATCAGATTTATCAGCGCCCCAGCAAAGACAATCAGTGCCAGCCCAGCATCTAGGAACCATAACGCCGCACCATAAAGTGCCACTAACACCAATCCAAATACTGCTGTTGCCACTTCCCCCGTCAGCAGCCGAACAACCCAATTGTTTAATTCAACGCGGTTAGTTAGTTCTCCGGCTGCCCGCTGCCAGAAAAACTCAATTGGGAGGCGTAACAGGTGCCAGAAGAAATTGGCAGACATGCTCGTCATCATTTTCATTTCTAGGCGCAGCAAAGACGATAATTGTAACCAAGTGAGCAATCCGCCAAGCCCTGCCAATACCCCCATCATCATCAACACTCCGCCAAGTCGCTCCATAGTTTGATTGATGAGGATGTCATCTATCAGAATACGGGCAGCGGTGGGTAGCAGCAAACCGGGCATAATCAGCAGCAGGCTCACGAAGACCACATACACTAAACCAATTTCTGAACCCCGTAGGCGATACGATAAAGCCCGCAACAGCGTTTGCCGCTGCCCCGTGCGAACAAAATTAGCCGTCTGTTCAAATGTCAGCACTATCCCGGTAAAACTGGCATCAAACTCAGCCATTGTAATCCGGCGTGGACCCGAGCGCGGGTCATTGATATAAACACTATTTTTGCCAAACCCTTCTAGGACAACAAAGTGATTGAAGTTCCAAAATACCATCGCAGGCAGAGGCAACGCTAACAAACTGCGGGGTTCTTTGCGATAACCGTGCGTTTCTAATCCATAGTGCCGCGCTGCTTTGACGATGGCACTGGCAGTGCTGCCATCCCGTGAGACGCCACAAGCAATCCGCAGTTCTTCTAGCGAAACATATTTGCCGTGATAGGCGAGAATAATACCTAGTGCAACTGCACCGCACTCGGCAGCTTCCATTTGAATCAGGGTTGGGGTCTTAGCGCGTGGCATCAAAAAACAAGGCTTCTAGTGGGCGTAGTTCGGCACGGACAATGATCCCATCTATCGCCATATCACCACGCAGGGGAATAGTTGTGTGGATGCCATGTGTCCACAGAAAATGATTGTCGGACTTCATGAGTTTGATATAAGCCAACATGGTATCTGCTTCAGTGCTGCGTACCAAATCCTGCACTTCTCCCAAAAGATAGCCATAGGTCGTTGTAGAAATACCCCCAACTGACAAATAGACTGGCATTCCGGGCTGGATTTTCACTGCTTCTGCCAGCGGCACATACAATACAGCTTCAAATACATTGGGTCTTTCCACCAAGAAACCCTGAGCGTGGGTGGTGATTTCCAGCGTCCCGAATATTCCCCACAGCACAACACCACCCACAAACAGCGCCACTGCCAGCAGCAACCACCAATCACGCGGGGCTGTGATGGTCAGCAAATGGTCAAGTTGGTCAGGTGATGATAATTTGTCGAGGGCTGCTTTGCGAAATAATGGGCGCGTTTCCATCACGGAAATCCAAAATCGAGTTGAACCAAGCCACAACGGATATTTTAACGTGGTCAAAGCTGCTGTGCCAATCAAACTTTTCGTGGGAGTGATGAAAGATACAGAATGTTATATAAGCAAGGATTCAAATTACCATATCCGCAAAGATCACCTTGACCCTATCCTGATACAAACCCGATTCTTCGCCTTGAATTGAGACAGAGCGCGATAAATGGTTGTAAAACAAGAATCAAAAAATCCCTCTACTTGAGGGATTAATTTTTTGAACCAGACAAGACTCAATCCGAACTCTACCCTAAGCACAAAACCGCAGTTTTTCTCCAGCAACTGACATTTCCTCAGAACGCAAATCTTGTGCGTCTCTCGAATAAACACTGATTTGGCTGTTCGGTGATTACGGGGAGCAATCCCCTCCCCCAATCACCTTGAAGGCTCGCTGATCTGCCCAGCAAGACTCCCGCTGACAGTCTACCACACTTCTGCGATGTCCTTGCCCGCACAGCGATTTTCAGTTCAGTTTATTGCGTTGAGAGGATCGGCAATGACACGTATTTTTGTACTCACCAATCACAAGGGTGGCGTGGGTAAATCCACGTCTGCGACCACCATCGCCTTCGGCATCACTAGCCTGTTGCGCCATACCGGGGCAACTCACGGGCGCGTGCTGCTGATTGATACCGACAGTCAGGGACATGCCACGCTGGTCACGACGGGACGCAATGACTTCGGCGCGGAGAATAGTCTCTATGCGGTGTTGTCTGCTGAACGCGCAACCGCCGCGCAGACACTGGCACAGTGCATCGTGCCGTCCACTTGGGATGAGCATCTGCATGTTCTACCTGCCTCCGCTATGCTCGAAGGCGCAGAACGTGAGCTAATGCGCGTCGCGGGTGCGCCCTACCGCCTCGCCGATCCCCTCTCAAAGATTGCTGCCCATTACGCCGCCATCGTGATAGATACCCGCCCGTCGTTTTCATTGATGACGGAAATGGGGTTAATTGCTGCCACCGATGCCATTGTCCCCGTTGAACCACGCTACTTGGAAACCGTCGGGTTGATGAGTGTTATCAGCAAAATCAACGACATCCGCGAAGGGTGGCGGCATCCCCATCTGCGAATCAGCGGCATTCTCGTCACCAAGATGGACAGCCGCATCCGGGGGCATCATCATCTGCTCAATGAACTTAAAACCCATCCTGTGTTGGGTAAACTGCTCATTGGGGTTATTCCGGCAAATGAAGCGGTCTCATATGCTCATCACAGCCACCAGAGCTTATTCAGCTATGACCCGAAAGCCCCCGCCAGCAAAGCCTACGCCCAATTGGTGTCGATGCTGGTGCGGCAAATGACGAAAGGCGGTGCGTGATGTCTCGCCGCGATCAATCCCGGCGTATCAGCGACTTGCTGGCGTCGGTGACGGAAGACATGCTCGGTACTAACGAGCAACAGGTTGAAGATACTCGTATCCGCGTTGAGCGTATCCTCTTGGAGATGGTTTGTCCCGATCCGGTGCAACCGCGTCGCGTGCTGCCGGAACACCTCCATTTTGCCTTTCATGCCCACCGCCTGACGCCAACACAGGCACTCAAAGAATTGGTGCAACTGGTACAGGTCGCTGCCCGTCAGCGCGGACGCCCCTTCCAGAAGGTGTTGGAATTGCTGCCCAATCCCGATGATGAGCGTGAAGATGACTCAGATATAAAGCTATCGCCCGAAGAGACGCTGCTGCGCGATTTGGTCAATCTGGCGGTAACGATCCGGGATGATGGACAGGTTAACCCTCTCACAGTCGTAGATATGTCGCAAGGGGTGACACGTCAATTTCGCATTGAAACAGGTGAGCGCCGCTATTGGGCAACTTGGCTTTTGCGCGATTTTATTCCGACATACACTGGGGATGGTATGATTCCCTGCCTCATCATCCCGGCAGAACGGTCTTCGGTGTTCCGGCAAGCGAAAGAGAACACCGCCCGCAGCGGCTTATCGGCAATTGCCATGGCGAGACAAGCGGCACTTTTGCTGTTGACGGTGCATGGCTATGACATTCCAGCGCAGGCGGTCTCAAATGATTTCTATCGGCAGGCGTTGGGATTGGATTTACGCGGCAAACGTGAATACACCGAAGCCATTCTCAGTGCCATGGGTGGTTTAGATAAAGGGCGGTTTCGCCACTATAAAGCACTTTTGCAACTCTCAGACGAGGCACTGGAACTGGCAGATCGTCATGCGCTTGATGAATTTCGCTTACGACCTGTGCTTCAACTTCCACAAGATTTACAAGCGGAAATGGTACAACAGATTATCCAATTCAATTTGACCGGACGACAAGTGCAAGAAATTTGCGAGCGAGGCGGCGATGAGGATGACGCTCCAAATTCGCCGGTTTTTTCACCGCAAATAAAACGCTTTGTGAAAACAATGAAGACGCTCAACCAAAACGATGAAATGGATTTTGTCACCGGCTTACTCAGTGAAGAAGGTACATCAACAATGGCACGCGCCCGGATTGAGGCAACCATCGCCTTTCTGGTACGAATAAAAAATCATCTTGAGATGGAATAAAGGTATACGCACGTAAACCTTTGGAGATTATCGTATGAGGAAACGAAATCGTAGCCCACCGCAACAACGAAAAAACCCACACAGATAGTTGTTTGGTGGGCAAGGCTTAACCAATATATTGTTGACTTAGACACTCACACTATATCACGGTCTCGGTCCGCCTGCAAGTGATTTTTGCGCTTTTCGTCGTGTGTTTTCGCCCGACCTAGATTTTGTATTGCTCATTTTCAGGAGATGAATGCAATGAGTATTGATCTGGAACACCTTC